>JAYTTR010000048.1:0-11600 GCA_043744935.1 Gemmatimonadaceae bacterium | reverse complement strand
ACTCGCTGCGAATGGCGGGCAACGATGTGATTTTGTTTCACGTCGTTGATCCTGCCGAACGCGACTTACCTGGTGATTTGCCAATGACGTTCGAGGATGCGGAAAGTGGAGCGTTGCTGCCACTGCGGCCGGGTGAGTTGCGCGGCAAGTATCAGGCGTTGCTCACGGCACATCACGCAGCGATCGCAAAACGGATTGCCGCCGCGGGCGCCGATTACGTGCGTGTTGACACCGACGAGCCGCTGGATCGCGCATTGCACGCTTACCTGAATGCGCGACTCGCGCGCAGTCGCGTGCGCTGATGGGCTTCACCTTTCTGGTGCCGGCATTTTTGGCTGGATTGGCGGCACTCGTCATCCCAATTTTCGTGCACCTGCGACATCGCGACAAGGAGCGGCCGTATCAATTCCCGTCCCTGATGTTTCTCGAGCAGTTGCCCATTCGCACGTCGCAACGGCAGCGCATCACGGATTGGCCTTTGTTGCTACTGCGGCTGTTGGCGTTAGCGTTGCTTGTGCTGGCCTTTGCGCGACCTGTCTTCACGAAGAAAACGGTGCTCGGCAGTGATACGCGAACCAAAGCCGTGGTCATTTTGCTTGATCGTTCGCTCAGTATGGCGCACAAGGCCGTGTGGCCGGTGGCGATCGACTCCGCACGTAAAATCATCGCCGCACTCGGCGCGCGCGATCGCGTTGGTGTGGTGTTTTTTGATGATGCCGCCGAGATCGGACAACGACTCACGGACGATAAGAGCGCTGCGCTCGCGGTCCTTGAAAGCGCGCACGCGATGCCGCGTGGAACTCGTTTTGCGCCAGCGTTACGCATCGCGCGACAGATGTTGCTCGACGCGCCGTACGCTGCCGCCGAAATTGTCATGATCTCTGATTTGCAGCGGGCCGGCACCATTGGCGTCGCTGGACTTGATCTGCCGAGTGGCGTGACGTTGCGCGCTGTTGCGGTGGGTGCGAAGTCTCGGGCCAATACATCCGTGCGCGCCGTTGAGGCGCGTCGTGTGATCGACGGAACACGGACGTTGCTGGCGGTGAAGGCGCGAATCACCTCTCGCGAGTTACCGACCACTCGAACGGTGAAGGCGACGCTCACGCTGAACGGTCGGGAGGCCAGCACACAAAACGTCAGCGTGCCCATGAATGGTGAAACGGTGGTGACGTTTGCACCTGTCTCGGCCATTGCGGGCGCGGTGAGTGGCACGGTGTCGCTCGATGCAGATTCGTTGAGCAACGATGATCATTTTTTCTTCGTGGTTCCCCGCGAAGATGCGTTGAAGGTGGCGCTCGTGTTGCCGAATGATGCAGCGAGTGATGAGACGATGTTTCTCGAGCGCGCGCTGGAGATCGGTCGCACGCCGGAAATCAGAATTGAGCGTACGCGCTCCGCACAAGTGGATGCGCGCTTCCTGCAGACTGGTGCAGTGGTGATGCTGTGGGACGTTGCCCCAACGGACGCGTCGGTCCCGGCACTTGATGCCTGGATTGCGAAAGGCGGTGGCGTAGTGATTGCTGCGGGCCGTCGACTCAGTGCGCGTACGTCGTCGTCCGCATTTGTGCCAGCGCGTATTACCGGCGCCGCGGATCGTCTCGCTGATCGAGGTGGAAGTATCCGGCACGTGCGATCGGAGCATGTACTGTTCGCACCGTTCCACGGCAGCGATGATGCATTATCGAGCGCGCGCTTTCTTCGGTATCCGCGTCTCGACGCAGCAACGGGGACGGATGTCCTCGCACGATTCGACGATGGCCTTCCGGCGATTGTTGAACAGCGAGTCGGCGACGGACGAGTGCTGCTACTGGCCGCACCACTCGATGCACAGAGTGGCGATTTTCCACTGCAGCCCGCGTTCTTGCCGTTTGTGCGACAATTGATGCTGCATGCGTCGGGACGCGACGCGACACCGTTATGGCGCACCACCGCTGACAATTGGTCGTTGCCAGAGGGACTGAAAGATCCGGTCGTGCGTGCGCCCGATGACGGTCTGCTTCGTCCAAAACGTGACTCACTCGGCAGCGCGGTTCCGTTGGCCGACGCGGGTCTGTACCTGGGCTTCGCGGGCAGCGCCTCGGGTGAGCCTGCGGCGCTGGTTGCAGTCAATGTGCCAACGAATGAATCCGACCTGACGCCAATCGATCCCAAAGAGCTACTTCTCGGCGTACGACAAAGCGATCAGGCAGCGGCGACAGTCACTGCACAACCCACGTCAGACGAGCTTGAGCGGCGCCAGAACAATTGGCGATTGCTGTTGATCGTTGTCGCGCTCGCGCTCGTCGGCGAGACATTCATGGCCACCCGCGGTTGGCGCGCAATTGCCAGACGCACTCGTCCGGTTGTCCCGGAGCGGAGCACCCCATGAGCCCAGATCGTCAACTGCTTATCATCCTTGGCGCGCTGCGACGGCAGTGGCGGCAACGCATCCTGCTCGAGTCGCTCGTATGGATTGCGCTCGCGATTCTGCTCGCGATCGTCGGGGCGATGGTGGTGGTGCGGGTGTTGAACGATGGCGGCAACAGTCCGTTGATCGCGCGCGTGCTGGGTTACGCGTTGATCATCGCATCGGTAATACGTTTTCTTCTCATACCACTGTTGCGTCGCGCGAGTGATGCGCGCTTTGCATTGTACGTCGAGGAACGCGCGCCGGAACTCAGGCAAGCGCTTATTTCGGCAGTGCAGGAAGCGCACACACCCGAGCCAGAACGTGCGTCTAGCGCACTTGCTGCACGATTGATGACGCGTGCGAGCGCTGCCATCAAACCACTGCAAGAACGCGCGGCGTTAGAGCGTCCGCGCATGTTGCGTGCGTCGAAAGCGCTTGGTGCACTGACCGTGCTCGCGGTGGCGATGTTTGCACTCGGTCCGGCGCAATTGCGCGTGAGCGCGCGATTGTTATTTGTCCCGTGGAGCACGGCGCAGGCTGCGACGCCGATGCGTGCCGTTCGCGTGCTCCCGGGGAACGCGACGGTGCCTCGCGGTAGTGCATTGGAAGTGCACGCGTCGCTCGTTGGTTTTGCCGCTGATGATGCAGAGTTGGTATTTCGCGCCGATAGCGCGAGTGAGTGGGTGCGATTGCCGATGTCGCGCGATGCCGACTCGACGGGATTTCGTGGACGCATGTTTGATCTCGTCAGGCCGGCGGAGTATTACGTCGAGTCTGCCAGCGTACGGTCGCCAACGTACACGCTACGCGTGAGTGATTTGCCCGCCGTGAAACTCATTGCGCTTGACCTCCGCTTTCCCGCGTACAGTGGCTTGCCGGTCGAGCACATCGCCGATGGTGGTGATGTCGCCGCTGTTGTGGGCACAACGGTTGTCGTGCATGCGGCAGTGACGCGTGCGGTCAAGAGCGGCGTGTTGCATTTCGACGATGGCACGAACGTCGTCATGGCGATCGATACTGGGTCGACGGTGATGGGATCATTCAAGGTGAGCCGCAGCGGATTTTACCGCGTGGATCTCATCACACCCGATGGTGCGACAGTGGCTGGCGCGGTGCAATATGTGGTCGATGCGATTCCCGATCGACCACCAACGGTCTCGATTGAATCGCCGGGACGCGACACCAAAGTGGCGAACACCGATGAGGTCACGATTGCGGTACGTGCGTCGGATGATCTGGGTGTGACATCGCTGGAGTTGCGCTACCGCGTGAATGGTGGCGAAGAAAAGCGTGTCGCGATCACGGATAGCTTGTCGCGGAAACCGCGTGATGCACGAGGAGCGCACACGCTCTTTCTCGAAGAGTTGGGTCTGCAGCCAGGTGATCTTGTTGCATACAATGCGGTTGCCAAAGATGGCGCCGGACATGTCGGAAGCAGCGACGTCTATTTTCTCGAGATTCGTCCACTCTCCAAGAATTACAAACAGGCGGAGCAACAAGGTGGCGGCGGCGGTGGCGGAGGTGGCGGTGGGCAGGATTCACCCGACGGATTTGTTGCGCGCCAGCGGGATGTAGTAGCGGGCACTTTCAACTGGTTGCGGGACAGCAGTGCGACGGCAGCAAAGAAACGTCGGGAGGATATCACGACGCTGACGATTGCCGAAGGACGGTTACGCGAGGATGTCGCTGGTCTGGCCAAGCGCATGACGGATCGCGGTGTTGCAAAAAGTGATACGACATTTGCAAAGATTCAGCAGGAGCTTCTTACCGCGGTTGCGGATTTGAAAGACGCAGAGGAGCGACTTGGACGTCAACTTGGCCGTGATGCACTTCCTGGTGAACAAAAGGCATTGCAGCATTTGCAGCGCGCCGAAGCGTTGTATCGTGACGTGCAAGTGCAGATGGGTCAGCAAGGCGGCGGTGGGGGCGGTGGAGGGGGCGGGGCGCAGCAAAAGGCAGAAGATCTCGCTGACTTATTTGGACTCGAGACTGACAAGTTGAAAAATCAGTACGAGGCCGTGCAGCAACAGTCGCAGCAAGCGCCTCAAGCGCAGAAGGCCGTTGACGAATCACTCGAACGTTTAAAGCAGTTGGCGCAACGTCAGCAGCAAGAAAACGATCGGATGCAGCGCATGGCCGACGCGCTGCGTGAGCGACTGGGTCGCGAGTCGAGCGCTGGCGGCGGTGGCGGTGCGCAACGCGAACTCGCGAAGCAAGCGGAAGACGAGGCGCGTCGACTGGAACGTTTGTCGCGTGAGCAAAAGTCTCCGGAGTTGGCCTATGCTGCGCAGAAGATGCAGCAGGCGGCGGATGCGATGAAACGTGCGGCGAGTGGATCTGCATCGCAGGGTGCTGCAGCCCTGGACGAATTGAAACGTGCAACGCGCGGTCTTGAGGGCACAAAAACGGCGAGCACGAACAAGGGCATGCGGCAACTTGCCGATAAAGCGAAAGATCTTGAGGCACGGCAACGCGAGATTGCCGAAGGTGTGTCGGCGATGCACGGCGCGGCGGGTGATCAGCGTGCAGAACAGCAGCGTCGTCTTGCGGACAAAAAAGATTTACTGAGCGCAGACGTGCAGAAGCTGGAAGCCGACGCGGACCGGGTCGCGCGCGATGGACGCAAGGATCAGCCAAAGGCCGCGGGGCAAATCGGTGCGGCCGCGGATGCGATTCGTGAGACGCGCATCAAGGATAAAATCGAATTTTCAAAGAACGTGATGCGTGGCGGGTCGCCCGAATACGCGAATTCTTTTGAGGGCCAGATTGCGGACAATCTCAAGGATGTTGCGGATCGTCTTGGTGCGGCCGCGAGTGCAGTGCAGGGAGAATCGGCGACAACGCGGCAGGAGCGTGCGTTGGATAAAACGCGCGATCTAGTGAAGGGGCTGGAGTCGCTGCGCGAGCGCGTGGCGGACCGCGGACAGCAGGCGAAAGGCCAACAAGGCCAACAAGGCCAACAAGGCCAGCAAGGCCAACAAGGCCAGCAAGGACAGCAAGGACAGCAAGGACAGGGAAAGCAGGGCAAGGCGCAGCAGGGACAAGGTCAAGCGCAGCAACAAGGGAACGGCCAAGGCCAGCAGCAGGGGGAAGGCCAGGGACAAGGCGGCGGACAAACACGACAAAGTAGTGGCCGTGGTACGCCCAACAACACAATGAGCGGAGGCATGCCGGGCTCGATGCCGACTGGCGCAATGCCGCCTGGTGAAACGCAGCAGTTCGCACGCGAATTCCGACTCCGTCGCGAGAACGCCGAAGCGCTACGAAGCGAGCTGGCAAAACAGGGTGTCGATACGAAAGAACTCGATCGTGCGATAGCCAATATGCGTCAACTGGAAAGCGGAAAACCGTTCAACGATCCGAAAGCGCTCGAGGCCTTGCAAACGGCGATGCTTGAAGGACTCAAGGGTTTTGAATTCTCGTTGTACCGCACCCTCGGCCTCGGCGCGGAGGGGAGACCTGCACTCGGCGCACAGGCTGCGGTGCCTGCGGAATTCCGGGCGATGATCGATGAGTACTACCGGTCCTTGGCCTCGGAACGCAAGAAAAAGCCGTAGCGGTCACGAAAATAGTGCAATTTTGTGCGTCAGATCACAGAATTCATCTGGGCGCCGTCGATGTTTGGAGAGAGCACGGTGGTCGGTGTGTCTCACGTCAGGGAGTGAGTATGGCCGCGCAGGATCTGACAGCGCGCCTGCAGAAAGCGGTGCTCGGGCAATACACGATTTGCCGAGAGTTGGGCGGTGGCGGGATGTCGCGTGTGTTTCGGGCGACTGATGATTTGCATGGGCGAGATGTTGTGCTGAAAATTTTGCCGCCGGATTTGGCCGCGAGTGTTTCGGTCGCGCGTTTCAAGCGCGAGATCGACGTTGCGGCGCGGTTGCAGCATCCGCATATCGTGCCGTTGCTCGCAACTGGCTATGCCGACGGACTGCCGTGGTTCGCGATGCCGTACCTGGGCGGCGCCTCGCTGCGCGAGCGCATTGGCGTTGGTCATAACATGCCGGTCGCCGACGCCATCCATACATTGCGGGAAATGGCGAGTGCGTTGGCGTATTCGCATGGCAAAGGTGTGGTGCATCGCGACATCAAACCAGAAAATGTCTTGTTTTCTGGTGACGTGGCGATGATTGCCGACTTTGGTGTCGCCAAGGCACTCATCGATGCAGGCGGAGCTCAAGGTGATGGTCTTGCGCAGAAGCTCACGACGAAACGCATTGCGCTGGGTACGCCGCAGTACATGTCGCCTGAGCAAGCGTCCGGCGACCCGTTGGTTGATACGCGTGCGGATATTTATGCGTGGGGTGTGGTTGCGTATGAACTTCTGACCGGCACGGCGCCGTTTGAGGGACGCAGTCTGGTCGCGCAAATGGCTGCGCATGCGCGCGAAGTGCCCGAAGCATTGAGTGCACGCAATCCCGCGCTACCGAGCGAGCTGACGTCGCTTGTCATGCAGTGCCTGGAGAAATTGCCGCAGCATCGGCCGCAACGTGCAGAGCAATTGGTGGCGACACTCGATGGCGTGCTTGCGCGGAGCGTGCAGGAGACCGGTGCAATGCCGGTGGTGGCGGAGCCATTGGCACGGTCGCACACGTCGCGTTCCGGGTTATTTTCGACACGATTTTTTTCGGTGGCTGGCGTGTTGTTGATTGTGATGGTGGTGCTCGCGGTCATGCGGCTGCTGCGGTAGGGGGTCAGTGTCGTGGCGATCTTCTTGCGCGACGACGCAGAATGATTTGAGTGCGGAAGAGATGTGTACGTGACGCTGCAATGGCTGTTCCGTCGGCATTTTTAGCGATCACGGCGCACCGCAAGTCGACGAAGCCCAAAGCTCAACATTCCGAATCCTAAATACCGTAAAATGAGATTAGCTTCGCTCATGCCCAGCCCACGTTCCTACGCCGCCGCCATCCTCATTCTGCTCGGCCTATCTTCCCCGTCGCTTGCAGAAGGATGCAGTCCGCAGCGTCAGAAGATCACCTTGCCGCTACCTGGCTTTGCCAGCCCGGCCGAGATCGTCACACCCCCGCCCGGCGCGCAGCCACGCGGTCTGCTCGTCCTTTTTCCCGGGTCGGACGTGGCGGACATGGACGGAGCGGTCGAAGGGGCCAACGACGCAATCGTCTCACGGCCCATGCGCCAGGTCGCTGACCGTCTTGCTTGCGCCGGATTTGCCTCGCTGCGGTACAACAAGCGCTTCGTGACCGGTCCTTTGACAGTGGACCGCAGCAAGTTCGACGCGCTCAACGGGGCCGATCTGGCGTCCGATGGTCGCCTTGCGCTTGCGTTTGCCCGCACGCGGCCCGCTTTGGCCACGCTGCCCGTCGGGCTCGTCGGCTGGAGTGAAGGAACCACGGTAGCCATGGCGATCGCCGCGCAGGAACCGTCGGTTCGCGCTTTGGTCCTTATGGCGCCAGTCGTAGAACCCTCCGTTCGCGTCGCGCAGGCACAATACGCCCGGATCGGCAGACCCTACCTCAAGCTTTATGCCTCGAATGAAGCCCTCGACGGCGATGCCATCGCGCGAGCAGACGCTGGGCCGGGCGGTGTGCTGGCCCATATCTTCGTCAGGATGTTCCGGGGCTTTCGCCCGGGTGAACGTATCAATCCGTTGCTCGACACCAACAAGGACGGTCGCATCAGCTTCGCCGAGGCCGACCCGATCATTGCGTCTTGGTATGCGGACGGACCCAACAGCGGCCTTGGCATGTCGGCGACTGGCCGTGCGCTCAAAGGGGTTGCCGAAGCTTTCTCGCCGAGCACCGCACCTTTGCTGATTTTGCAGGGCCTGAACGATTCAATGATCGATCCTGCAGCAGCCAAAGCTTTCGCCGCGCGGGCCGATACGCAAAAGAAGGTTCAGATCATCATTTACGCGGGGCTGGGCCATTCGCTCGGGCAAGCGCCTTCCGCACAGGAGGACGCCCTCTTGCCGGTGGCTGACAAACCCCTCGACGACATGGCAGCGTGGCTACGAAGATCGCTGCGGAAGTAGAGGTCGTTGTTTAAGAGCAAATGACACCCAACGTAGGTGGCTGTATTACGCAATATGATGGCTGCGCCGCCTTGGTCTGCGCTTTCGTTTGACGTGGGTGGTCAGCTTGAAGGTCATGCGATTTGTCGCCCGCCGATTGCCTCGCAGACATTCCGCTACAGTTACTGCGTAAACACGGGTCCGTTCACCGGTAGGCAGCGTTTAATCAATATCGCTTCGCGTAAATTCTGACCTGTTACCCAGCACTCGTCGTATACGGAGCAATAACAAACCGACACGGACAGTCGTTTGCCCGACTCCTTCCATACTTTGTACGCCTGATTGCCCGCTGGAATTGTAAGCAGCGTATCGACGGTGCCGGCCGACATCACGCTGCCCGCACCGATGTACGAGTATTCATATGGTGCCACGGCGGAATCGGAGAGCGTGCGAATGACATCGTTCCAGCTCGCCACGGGTTTGTCGTCGACTGTCACGAGCACGGTGCGAATGCGTGCGGGTCCAATACCGCGATTGTACATCGCCAGACTGAATGGTTTGCCATATGAGAGTGAACCGCTAATCATCAAGTATGGCCACGCCGAAGCGCGCGCCTGTTCACGCGCAAGCGACGCTTGATATAGCGACACGGATGCGGCGACGATGGCCGCCAGGCCGACCAACAGTGCGAGTGAGCGCTCGAAACGCGCGGCGATACCGGTTTCTTCGTTCACCGCGCAAAACTATATCCGTTGAAGGCGACTGCGCCAGTATTTGGTGCGGTCGGCGAGGATGACCGTGTGAACAGTGGCGGTTTCACCATCTGCTCAACCCACCAATTTCGACTCGTTTTGATGTAGAAAAATGGTCTTGGTAACGGACCGGCGCGTTCGGCTCGGCCACATCTTTCTTGTTCAGCTCGATCTGACTCGCGGCAGTGAAATTCGCAATCGCGGCCATGCGTGGCGGGATGGACGTCCGGTCCGCGGCGGGCGCGGTGGGACCGCCCGCTGCACAAGCGGGCGTTGAGGGTGTTGAAGAGCTGAGTTACTTGGCTTCCTTCAACGCCTCGCGCGAAGATTGCTGTAAGCGAACACATTTCAGGGCATAGCGTGCGACTTGCACGCGCGGTCGCTCATTGCGCCCAGGCCCCCGTGCATAGATGGTTGGATTAATGAACAGTCCCGACACGCCATACGACGGTACGGCGAGCGCGCAAAAGAAGCGCGAGTGTGTCGCGCCGCCAAGGATATCAACGTCGCGTACGAGCGCATGCTCAAGAGCGACGTGAAATATGCCTTTGTGATTGACGTGGCGACGATTGGGGCGTAGCCGCAGTAGTTGTGCGATGAAGGCGATCGTTGGTTTTGTTGGATGAATGCTGCGCCGATGCTTTCGCTGGTTGCGCGCTTGCCCACCAAGCATCGCCTTGACGTGGTGATTGTTGGGAATGCGGCGGCCGCCATTCAGGGGTCGCCGGTAACCACGATGGATATCGATCTCATGTTTCGCAAAACGAGCACGACTCTGCGAAAGTCAAAGGCGCTCGCTGCCGATCTCGATGCGATGATACTCCGTCCGTTTTATCCAGCGTCGCAGCTCTATTGAATCACCCGTGACCGTCATGGACTGCAGCTCGATGTCATGGCAAAAATCGGCGCTGCGTTTGGAGAGCGATCGCGCGTTGGTGGAGCAAATTCGACGACTGTTGTCGTTGCCGCCCGATGAGCGGACGCATTTTCTGCGGGTGCGATTGGCGGGCGGGGGTTCGGCGTTGTAGCTGGTGATCAGCGCGCCGCTGCTCGAAAATCGCACGGCGCATTCGCTACATCTTCGGCGTGCGACGCACGTGCTCCGCTTTCTCCTTCGACAACCGATACAGCATTACCGCCGCGCGCTCTGTCTGCATCGTGAGCGCAGGCAGATTCACCGATTCGTTCGGCGAATGTGCGCCACTGCCCAGTGCACCAAGCCCCTCAACGCCATCGATGAATGGTGCGACGAAACTCAAATCGCCAGCACCGCGCATTGCGGGATCGCTGGCCTTGAGCGCGCCGTAACCGAGTGCCGCGCTCGCGTCGCTGTAGAACGTGAGCAGCTTCTCGCCACCAGGCGTGACGGCCATCGGCGGGTAGCCCTCGGCGAATGAAATCTCGGCGGTGGTCCCTTTCAGATGACGCGCAACGATCTCCTTCATCTTTGCTTGCGCGCGGACGATCTGCTCAGGGTCCATCGCGCGCAAATCGCCCTGCACCCACGTGATCGGTGCGATAATGTTGGTCTTGCTCGCGACAGTGCCACTTTGTGTGAGCGAGTCGTACGTCACGTTCGATCCGCCGGCGATCGTTCCCGGATTGTACGTAAGGTCTTTTTCGTTGGCGAGTTCGCGACGGAATTCATCGAGTATCCTCGCCGCTTCGTAAATCGCGCCGTAACCGTTGCGAAACACACCGCCCGAGTGTCCCTGCTGTCCTCCAACTTTCAGCAGCCAACCACTCGCGGAACGACGACCGATCGTGGCCTGCGTGCGTGAACCGCCTTCGAACGCGAGCGCGAGATCGGTCTGCTTCGCCGCATCGGTGAGCGCCGCACGCGCGACACTCAACGGCTCACCTGGATACTCCTCGTCGCCCGTCATAACGATCGTGACGTTCAAGTCTTTAAGCGTTCCAGCCGCCTGCATCGCTTTGAGCGCGTAGATCATGATGACATCGCCGCCCTTGATGTCATTCGAACCCGCGCCCTTCGCGATCGTGTCGACGCGTTCGAAACGCTGGTTCGGACCTTCAAAGACGGTGTCGAGATGACCAATGAGCAGAACGCGAGGCGTGCCAGCCTTGCCCACGTGCTTCGACACGAGATGTCCGGCGCGCTTCATGTCGCCCGGAACTTCCACCCACTGCGACTTGAATCCCATCGAGTCGAGCGTCGCACCAATCACGCGGCCCACTTCGCGCACGCCGGTCACGTTGAGCGTGCCACTCGGAATGTTGACCAGCTTTTCGAGGTAGGAGATCTGATCGTCGCGACGTTTTGCAACTTCACCACGCAAGGCAGTCTCGCTCTTGTCGAGTGTGGTTTGTGCGCTGAGTGCAATGGGGAAGACGAATGCGGCGATGAGCGTACGGGCGTTGAGCATAGAAGGCAGTTGAGGGAGTGCGGCGAGTTACAGTGTGTGTCCGTCTACTTCGCGCCACTAAAAAAGGCCGTTTCCATCGCGTCGAGCGTTGCCTTCGG
>JAYTTR010000047.1:0-2959 GCA_043744935.1 Gemmatimonadaceae bacterium | reverse complement strand
GGGGTATCGGTCGCGGTGGTGCGGCTGCCGCAGGTGCACGACACGACCAAGCAAGGACTGATCTCGCCAGCGATCCAGTTCGCCCGTGAGCAACGCGTGTCCGCGTACGTCGGAGACGGTGCAAACCGTTGGCCTGCGGCCCATGTGGACGACGTCGCTCGGCTCTACCGGCTGGCTCTGGAGCAGCACAAGCCGGGGGCGCGCTGGCACGCGGTCGCCGAGGAGGGCGTGCCGGTCCGCGACATCGCTGATGTCATCGGTCGCGGACTCGGCGTACCCACGCGCTCCATCTCGCATGAAGCGGCGGCGGCGCACTTCGGCTGGCTCGCGCTGTTCGCCGGCATGGACCTGCCGGCGTCAAGCGCGTGGACGCGCGAGCGGTTGGGCTGGCAGCCCACCGGACCTAGCCTGCTCCAGGATCTTGAGCAGATGGACTACGCCGCCGTGGATGCTCGCGCGTGAGCGGGTGGTCAACCCGCAACCGGCCTCGCGGAGACGAGACAGATCGAGCGCTACAGCGCCGAAAGCCATCGAGTCCCACGCCGTCATGCGGGCGCGTGGTCCGCCGTCGTCAGCCGGTCGAGGTTAAAAATCAAGCACGTGAGCAGATCAGCGAACTGCGCGGATTCTCCTTTGGAAAAGCCTGCCAGGGCTTCACGATGCGTTCGTCGCCGCATCGACCGCGATGGAGACATTCCAAATGTGGCCTATGCTTTCTGCACGTTCGCGCCGCAAGTCCTCGCGATCAGCGAGGCGAAGAAAATCGATAGTCACGCGCGCGCCGGTGACGCGCACACAGGCGCGCGGCGGGGGCTGGCACGAATCCGACAAACGACCACAAAGTCTCGGGGTCGGTGTCGCTCGCGCCAATGGGATAAATCAGAAATGGCTGCTGCGTCTTGTACGAGGCCGCCTCGCGGCGCGCGCGTGCTCGGCGTCCAGCCACAGGGGAATAATTACTCTTGAGCGCCGGGTTATAGGGTTTGCTGGCCACCGCGTAGTTGCGCACGTCATATGCGAGCACGTAGTAGCACTCCGGATGCGCGACGCCGGTGTCGAAGTCGTAGCCAAGTCCGCGTGATTCGCGAAGCTTGGAGTGACGCGACGTCCGGCTTTGGTGCGTTTTGGAATGTTAAACACACGCAGCGCATGCGGCCCCGTGAGCGCGACCAGTGTGCAGCCGCCGTGCATGACCAACATGCCGGGCACCGGCAACTCACGCGAGCGCAGCAGGCCGGTGCCTACCGCCACGGTATTGCGCGGGGTGCTGATAACACGCGCATTTCAATTCATGGCGTCGCGGCGAAACGCCGGTGCTAGCCTTTGCAAACCCTCCGTCATTCGGAAAATCAGTTCGATGTGGCAGGGATCGCGAGTCGTGTTGGACCGGTGCCACCTAGTCATCATCCGGCCGCCGAACCGCACCCAGTTTCGTCGTCGTCTTCGCTTCTTTCTTATGATGCGCGTCCGCGCCCGTCGGATGCGGATTCACACGACCCGTTGCGCCAGGCTTGTAGTCGCCGTCGCGCTTTACTTTGGTCGTCATCCGCGTGCCGGAACGCTTGCGCCCTTGGCCACCCTTCCCGCCTTTCACCGGCGTCTCAGCAATTTCGTGTGGTCGTCATTCCGAAAGATTCCCTGCGGTGACGCCAACGGGTAGCGGCTTCGCACATTGGCGTCGCCGATGCGGTCGCACAGATTACGGCATGTCGTATGAACTCATCATTCTCTTCTCGGCTATCGGCGCGATCGTGCTCGTCATTGTCGCGTCCGTGATTTGGTGGATGAATCGCGTTCGCTCGTTTGATCGCGAGGAGTCCGGCGCGCTCCCGTTGTTTGGCGAGCTGAGCAGCACGTCGCAGTCAGGCACCGGTGAGGGAGTCATGGGCGGCGGTGTCGTGCGAATGCACGCCGCAGTGAAAGCGGAGCCGGTAACGGCGGCACCTGCGCAACCATGGCCGATCAATACGTCCATCCGCACGTTTTCCACAGTACGGCAAGAAACAGCGCCTGTTATAGCGGCTTCGGCGCCATCCTTCGCAGCGTTTGCACCTCCAATGCAGCAACGCGTGCAGGACCGCGATATGGCCGCACCCACCGGCGCTGCGGTTCACGCGCACGGCGCCGCCGGGACAATGATTGAGGGGCAAATGCTCCGATTCAGCGTACCTGCCGAAGGTACACTCCAGTTCCTGCCTGGTCGGTTGGAGATCGCATCGGGACACGACGCGGGGCGAGAAATTCGCTTTGTGCGCGTGCCTGGCCCTAATGGGACAGAGGTGACGTTTGGACGCAGCGAAGGTGAACTATATCGGCACGTCCAGTTGCACGACCAAACGGTGAGTCGTGCACACGCTCGACTTCGCTTCACCGACGGACGCTGGTCGCTCTGCAATTTGTCGCAAACGAATCCCGTCGTTCACGCCGGCAATGTGCTGCCGGCGGGTGAAGAGCAACTGCTGGATGACGGTGCCCGAATTGAGATGGGCGAAGTACTTTTCATATTCAGAAATCGCTGAATCATTTCCTTCGAGCCGTCGTCGGCGTGGAGTAGCACGAGCGCGATGATCGACGAGCGTGACGACAGTGAGGTCCACGACCTCGAAGATGCGTACACGCTCTTGAGCGAACTGGGACGCGGAGGGAGCGCGATCGTGTACCGCGCGCGCGATCGCGCGTTGCACCGCGAAGTGGCGATCAAGGTAGTTCGTCCACGTCATGGCATGACCGACGAAGAAGCGCTCGCGCGACTGGCTCGAGAGGCGCGCACGGTTGCCCGTCTGCAGCATCCCAACATCGTGACGGTGCATGCCGTCACGCGACTTCGCGGCGGCGGACTTGCGCTGGTGATGCAGCTCATTCCCGGTCGTACGCTGAAACAAGCGATCGCTGACGATGGGCCCTTTGACGCCGAGCGCACTGAACGCGTTCTCAAAGATGTTGCGGAAGCATTGGCTTA
>JAYTTR010000046.1:0-2963 GCA_043744935.1 Gemmatimonadaceae bacterium | reverse complement strand
CGTGTAGGTGGAACGGATCACATGGCGTACTCCAATGCAACGCGCCCGGTCCACATTCCTGTGAACCGGGCGCGCGACGATGCATGGACTGGGGCGGGAGGAGTCGAACCTCCAACCACTCGATTAACAGTCGAGCGCTCTGCCATTGAGCTACACCCCATCAGAACGGCAGCGCCTGACATTACGAAGCTAAAGGAATGCCAGTGAATCGGGAATAGGCATCATGGATTAGGGATTGGAGGAAAGAAACCAGAGAGTCGTACAAGCCCTCCCCAATCCTTAACTCCTGGTCCCCAGTCTCTGCTTTTTAGAACCGGTGCGCATTCGCCTGACTCCATGCGCGAGCCATCACGCCCCTCACGGACTCCGCCAACAACGATCCCGGTTCTACTTGCGGATAGATATCTGCATAGCTGCGCGTCTCCATTGCGTTCACGCGCTTGAGAATGAACCACGGTTTCAGCTCTTTCGGGTGATGCAGTCCAGCGGCGCCGAGCACCTCGAAGAAGCTCTTCACTGTTTCGGCGTGATATCGGGCGACGCGATGTGATTTATCGCCGACATGTAAGCCCTGCACCAATCCTGGATCTTGCGTTGCCACGCCGGTTGGACATTGGTTGGTATTGCAACGCAATGCTTGAATACACCCGATCGCAAACATCATCGCGCGCGCCGCGTTGCACATGTCCGCGCCCAACGCCACCTTCGTCGCAATCTGAAATCCGGTGTTCACTTTACCCGAAGCAATGACACGCACGCGATCGCGCAGGTTCGCGCCAATGAGCGCGTTATGTACAAACGACAACCCTTCATTGAGCGGCGTTCCCACCGAGTCAGAAAACTCCAGTGGTGCAGCCCCGGTCCCACCTTCACCACCGTCAACCGTGATGAAATCGGGCGTGATACCGGACAGCAGCATCGCTTGCACGATGCCCAGAAACTCGTGACGTTTGCCCACGCATAGTTTGAAGCCAACGGGCTTGCCATCGGAGGCGTCACGTAATTGCTGGACAAATTGCAAAAGGCCTAATGGCGTCGAGAAAACCGAATGCGCTGGTGGACTGATGACATCCTTCCCGGGTTCGACACCGCGAATCGCAATAATTTCTGCCGTGAGCTTTTGCGCGGGAAGAATACCGCCGTGACCGGGTTTTGCGCCCTGCGACAGTTTTATCTCAATCATTTTTACATTCGGCAACACGGCGCGTTTACCAAATTCATCAATGCTGAAGCGACCCTGTTTGTCGCGACAGCTGAAATATCCAGTGCCGATCTGCCAGAACAGATCGCCGCCCGGTGACAGGTGATATGGACTGAGGCCGCCTTCACCGGTGTTGTGTGCAAAGCCACCCAATTTCGCGCCGGTGTTCAGTGCCATCACGGCGTTCTTGCTAAGCGAGCCGTAGCTCATGGCGGAAACGTTGAGTACAGACGCCGAATACGGTTGCCGACAATGAGGACCTCCGACGATCACGCGCGCGTCGGCTGCATCAACGTGCGTTGGTGCCAGCGAGTGATTAATCCATTCGTACCCCGCCGCATAAACATCGCGTTGTGTGCCAAACGGAAGCGTGTCTACGTCCCCTTTCGCCCGCTGATAGACGACCGAGCGATCATTGCGACTAAACGGTTTACCATCGCTGTTGGACTCCACGAAATATTGGTTGATCTCCGGTCGGATCAGCTCCAACAGATAGCGCGCGTGACCGATCACCGGAAAATTCCGACGAATGGCTTGTCGCGTTTGCACGATGTCGGCAACACCGCGCACAATCAACGGTAAAACGATCATCAGTGACCAGATCGCCGGCGGCCAATAGCGCGCGGCAATCGCCACGAGGGCAAGGAGGGCGATCGAAATGGCCCAGAAGATGTGTCGCATGATAAAATGACGCTACGTGTGCCGGTGACGTCACCAAATACGCCGCTGGCGTGACAGCGTCAGTGATAGTGCCATCGGGACCGCGCGGATTTCCGGAACGCGTCGAAGAAGAGAATGAACCCATCCTCGTTGTAGCGCGAAAGGGAGAAAAGCCACTCTGTGTGCCCATCATTGCCGGCATCGAACGCGTCGACAACATGCATCTCGTTGCCGATGAAGCGCGGCATTTCGTCTGCGCGTTTGACAAACCAGTGTTCAGTTCGCGCAGGGTCACGAACGTCGTCACACGGTTTCAATTGTTCATTGATGGCAAGACCAACCAGCAACTGCCCCGCCGCCGAGCGAAGCACTTTTCGTACGGAAACGTCGATGTCACTAAATCCATTAACCGCATCGGGGGTCACGCCACGTGGTGTCACGTCGCAATGCGGCAAAAGAACGGTGGCGCGAAATGCTCGCACAAAGATGGCTCGCTCGCCGGCTGACAAGCGACTCTCAGCCCAACCCTCCGGATCGTGCGCATCGCGCTGTGTCACGAGCGCCAGCGGTCGGTCACGGACCACACCGAGCCAACTTTCGAATCGCTCGTCGCTCACGGGAATGCGCGGTATTGACGCGACGCTCGAAATGATACGATCAGATCGCGTGAGCAGCACGCCGACGGATTGTCCGTTGTGCAATATTGTCCACTCGCCTGCGGTCGGCGCGCGACAATTTGCATTGTTACTGAGCGGCGCCCACGCGGTTTTCGTCTTGCAAAACAACGCACGGAATGTGGTAACCGTGGCGGCATTCGCTGTGGTGCTGCGGCTCTCACGAAAACTGAGCGCCGCGACAAATGCTGGCGCGCGGCCTTTGGGTGATGTTTGCGCGTGCGCCAGGGTCGCCATGAGTGCGACGAGCATCAGTCGACCGATCACGTTACGGATTCGTCGTGATCGTGACCGTGGGCGCGCGCTGCAAATTGTCGTCGGCCCAACCGGCGCGCGCGAAGAATCCTTGCTCGTCGCGCCACACCAGTTCGATGGCCGCCCCCGTGGGTTTGGACCAACGCAGGCGGCGATAGGCGTGGCGCCGCCAA
>JAYTTR010000045.1:0-11636 GCA_043744935.1 Gemmatimonadaceae bacterium | reverse complement strand
CTCGGAATTTCCTTTATGAAAAGCCCCCTGAAGATCGTTGCTTTCGCGCTGGCGTTCGCCTGCGCTTCCGTTGCCCACGCGCAGGGCGGCGGCGGCGGCATGAGCCAAGCGGAGCGAGCGGCAGCCCAGCGCACGCGCGTGTTCGAAGGCATCACGCTGTCGGCAGACCAAACCAAGAAGGCTGACGAAGTCTACGCATCGCAGGCCAAGATGCAGCAAGAGATGATGGCTGGTGGCGGTGACATGCGCTCGCCGGAGATGATGGCCAAGCGTCAGGCCATGACGGCTGAGACCACCAAGTCAATCAAGGCGATCCTTACCGCTGAGCAGGTCGTCATCTACGAGAAGAATGTGGAAGCCATGCGCGCAGCGCGTCGCGGCCCCGGCGCCTAAGTCGTTCGGTCCGGCTCGTGCGCGTGAAACATGCAACGGGGATGCCAGTCGGCGTCCCCGTTGTCGCTTGTCCCTTGCATGGCGTCAAGC
The DNA here is from genome assembly GCA_043744935.1 of Gemmatimonadaceae bacterium. Lineage (GTDB taxonomy): Bacteria > Gemmatimonadota > Gemmatimonadetes > Gemmatimonadales > Gemmatimonadaceae > Gemmatimonas. The sequence goes on along the minus strand of JAYTTR010000045.1, from coordinate 11,153 downwards.
AAGATTGCCACCGATATCATGCGCGGCGAATTCGTTGATCTGGGGGGCGTCCGCCTCTATTGCTACGCCTTCGGCTCCCGCGGTGCGGGGGATCCGATCGTGCTCGTGCACGGAGCGTTTACGTCATCGCACGTTTGGCAAGACCTCCTGCCCCGTCTGCCACAAGGTCATCGCGTCCTGGTGCTCGACCTCTTGGGCCACGGACGGAGCGATCCGCCCAACGCGGCGTCCATGAGCATTGCGGGCCATGCGACACGTCTGGCGTTGCTGTTAAACGTGATGGGTGTCGAACGCGCCTCATTGGTTGGTCACGGCATGGGCGCCGCAGTGTGCGCACTCGTGGCCGCCACGCATCCCCAGCGCGTTGCGCACCTCGCACTCATCAATCCCACACTCTTGGCGCGCGAGGCACGCGACGCGCGCGTGGCGGACCGATTCCAACGATTGGCCTGGCTTGTGCCGCTCTGGCGACTACTCTCGCCGCAATGGCTCGCCTCTGCATTACATGCCGCTCTGCTGCCATCGTACTCGCAGCGTGACGTCGGCGCGCGGTCGCTGGACGTGTATCTCAAAACGTTTCAATCACGTGACGGACGCGCGTCGGCGTGCGCGCAATTGCGTGCACTGACGGTGTCAGGAAGCGATACCGTGCGGGCGCTGGCGCGGGGTGCACTCATCTGCCCAACGTCCATTGCCCTCGGGACGAATGATCCATTTCTCCCGCCTGCGCGCGCGACGCGGCTGCTCGACGCGCTACGAGATGCAACGAACGATACCTGCCTTGCGCAGTATATTCCGGGCGTTGCGCACGTTGCACCGGAAGAGGCACCAGATCGACTTGGTGTGATCATTGCTGCATTACTTTCCCGTGAAACGAGATGACCATGACCGATCGATTGGCCACGATGCGCACGATGGCCGCTAAGCAGCCGGACAATCCGCTCGCACGTTTTGGGCTCGCGAATGAGTTGCTGAAAGCAGGTTTGATGGACGAAGCCGTCAGCGAACTCGCGGAGTACTTGTCGCGCTACGATGACGAGGGGAACGGTTGGTTGCGCTACGCGGATGCGTTGCAAAAACTTGGACGCCCGGAGGACGCGAGTGCGGCGATTGTCAGCGGAATCGCCGCCGCAACCCGCTATGGGCATGGTGCACTCGTGGCAGAATTCGAAGAGCTTGCGGAGCACTTGTAAGGCACTCAGACGCGCGCAGACTTCACAAACGTCGTACCTCATCCGCCGCTTGCAAGGCGCGCCCGATATCGATCGACAACGCGCGCGCCTCTTGCGTCGCACTGGTGACATCGTTGATAACGGCACCGATGCCAAGCGTGCGGAGCTTCACCATATCGAGACGCAGTGTGCGGAGTGCCATGGTCGCATTGTCGAGTTGCCGCAGCATTGTCTCGCGCCGCTCGACCAATTCCGTAAGCGACGCGCGTTGTCGCGTGAGCAATGTCAATCGTCGCTCATGATCAGGCGCGGATTCTGACTCCGCTTCAGTGGCCGCGATGCGTGCGTCGAGCATCGACGTCGCGTCCGACGGCATGTCGCGGCTCAGCCGTTCGAGTCCAGTCGCCAATGCGCCAACACGCTCCAGCAACGCGTCCGCCGTCGGCTCAACGTCGGGCACAAGCGTGCGATCTGCGTCGGTAAGTCGAGCAGCAGCATCCTTGATTGCAAGTCGATCTTCCACCGCGGTGCGCACCGAATCGCCAAAGGGCGAAGCCAGCACGGACGCGCCTGCCAGACGATCAATCGCTTCACGCAATTGTACTTCATGCGGACGATCATCCACCAGCCGTGCGTGCGCGCGCCATCCCTCACCGAGAGCAGCGGTCAGCGGAATGCCCAGTCGTCGCACGCGCACTGCCGCAACGATACTGAGCTGCAGTGATACAAGTCCGGTGACAATCGCCGCGAAAAACGGGACTTGCATTGGGTGCAGATGAAATGTGGTACCCACCGCGGCTGATGCAGCGGCAACGGCCACCGATCCCGCAACCCATCGGAAGCGGCGTTTCAATGAGGCGACCGCGTCACTCACACCGTGCGTGGCCGACGGCAGTACTGTGCGCTGCGCCGGGCGCGTCGCCTCACGCTCTGCCTCACCCGCCAACTCACTGCCGAGTATTTGTGCCCACGTTGCGCCGCGCTCGCGTAGGCGGGAATACACCGACAAGATGCCCATGCTCATCCCAAATGCTGGGAACACAGCCCATGGAAATCCCCCGGTGCGCAAATTTAAAAACCCGAGAAAAATCATGACGGCGCCGTTCGAAATCACTTGATAACGAAACGCCGAGATCTGGCGCGACAGCGGCCGTGTGCTCCATCGCGCGAGACCATCGAACGGCAACCCTTGCACCAATTGCCGCTGTTGATATTTGAGTTGATCGCGGTAGTCACGACGTTGGTCGCGCACAGCGTGCCGCCACTCTCGATATTCCTCGTGACTGGCGCCGGTGGGCAGCGGCGGTAAAACCGGATACGGTAAAACCTGGTATGGCGGCGCCAACGTTTGCGGCGCTGGTATCGACGGACGTTGCGGCGACCAGTCTTCGTGACGGTGTCCGTACTTATCCGTGTAGCCGTGCGCAGCGCGATCGGTCACGGGTTGCATTTGTGGCGCAGCGCGTTGCGGCGACGCATCTGCCGACGGACGCGCCGACAACGATCCATCACGCTGCGCCCGGCGCAGCGCATCGCGCATCGCGAGCGCATTTTCCCAACGATCAGCGGGACGTTTCGCCAGACATCGTTCGAGAATATTGACAAGCACGGCTGGCGCATCAGCGCGCACGGATCGAATCGGCGGCGGCGTCTCGCTGACGTGTTTGACAAGCATGGCTGGCGTAGTTGCCGCCTCGAACGGCAAGCGACCGGTCAGCATGAGATAGCCAACGACACCCAACGAATACACATCGCTGCGCCCATCAACGTCGCGTTCTCCGGTCGCTTGCTCCGGGCTCATAAACGCTGGTGTGCCAACTGCGATGCCCGTTTGTGTCAGCCGCGATCCACTTTCTGCCGCATGCGCGATGCCGAAATCGGTGACGAGCGCACGACCGGATTCTTTATCAAGCAAGATGTTGTCGGGCTTGATGTCGCGATGTACCACGGCGCTCGCGTGCGCATACGCGAGTGCATCCGCCACCTGCTCGAGGATACTTGCAATGAATTCGAATGACGGGCGCGGTTCGCGTGCGATGCGCGCCGCCAGACTTTCGCCGGTGACAAGTGACATGGCAAAGCACACCAGCCCTGCGTGCTCGTGCACCGCATAAATGGGAACGATATGCGGGTGATTGAGTCGCGCTGCCGTTTGTGCTTCGCGCACAAAACGTTCGCGCACGTCCGATCGAAACGCGAGCTCAGGTGGCAACACCTTGAGCGCGACGACGCGCTGCAGACGCACGTCGGTCGCCGAGTACACGACAGCCATCCCGCCGCGCCCGACTTCCTGTTCGACGAGATAGTGGTCACCAAACGCGGCCGTGACGCGATCACGCAACGCCTTCGCATCGATCGCATCGTCTGCGCGACGCTTTTCGAACGCACGTTGCGCCTCCGAACTTCGCGCCGACTCGTCGGCCACGTGCCGCTCAGCCTGCGGCGTTTGCAGTGCGCGACCGCGTCGCATCGCGCACTTCACCCGCCGCTTGCACCGCGATATCGACTTCACGCGCAAGGGCCATCGCCTGCTCTGCAATGAGCGTCACACTCTGCACGGAGCTGTTACCCGTACGAAGTCGCACGAGATCGAGTCGCACATTCTCCAACGCGATGCGGCAGCTCTCCAACTGTCCTCGACGCGTACCGCGACGTCGGATATTTTCGACAATCGCGCGACGATCGCGACGCAATTGCGCCAGTCGACGGACGCGTGTTTCGCTCCGCTGCACATCGAGTGGATTGGCTTCCAATTCCAGGGACGCAATTTCTGCATCGACGGCCTGCGCGCGGTCACTCCCTTGTTCGCGATCCAGACGCGCAAGATCGAGCGCAATAATTTCAATCTTGCTCACAAGTTCGACGGACGTATTCGCCACCTCCGAGATGCGTGCACGCTCTTCTGCCGGAATAGTCGCCAGCAGACGTCCAATTTCGTCGCGGTCGGCACGTGCGGCGCGCACAGTGTTCGCGTACTCGCCAAGTTCGTCGTCGCGCGCCGGTGGGACGGGCGGCGTATAGCCTTTCCTGTAGGAGACCGGACGCGCGCCACCCTGCGGACCGTCAAACGATGGAAATGACGGTGACAACACACCGCTCAGTCGACTGCGCCGTCCTTGTGCGCGTAATTCTTCTCGCTTGGTGCGACTAAATGTTGACGCCACGCTGTCAAAGAGATCGGAGAGCACTTCGCCAAACATCCGATGACGCGGTTGCCGAAGTACATCCTTCCAGTCGTATCCGTCCGACCAGAGTTTGGCATACCTCCATGCAATCCAAATGGTCCACAGTGTGCTGAAACCGAAAAACTCTCTGCCACCAAAAATGCTCACCACCAACAGCGCGCCGTTGACGAACAAATACGGTGCGAGAGTTTTGCGAAATTTCAGGACGGGCGCGGCTTCCCATCGAGCGATGTCCGATGTGGTCGGCTGATGATCGCGATCATCCTCACTATACTGCGGCGGCGGATACGCACTCCCCGATGATTGCGCCGTGTTGGCCTGATACGTCGGGGCGTGATAGCCCGGCGGCGAATAGGCGGAAGCGCTGTTGGCCATTCGTCCAGCATTCTGTGGCAGCGCGCCAAAGGACATCCCGCTTCCCGGTGCACCCCGGTACGCGCCTGGTGCACCATCCGTCGACGCCACATTGAGCCCCGGCGGCACGATGCCGGTTTTGAGCGCTTGCACAACATCGGTGGCACTCTGAAACCGATTGTCCGGATTTTTCTCGAGCAGGCGCATCACGATCGTTGCCAAGTCGGCGGGCACGTCATGCCGACGCAGCGATACCGGTACCGGCAGTTCGGCGAGGTGCTTCACCAAAAGGGCCGGCGTCGTGCCACCGACAAACGGTGGTTCACCTACCAACATCTGGTACGCGACTACGCCCAACGAATAGAGATCACTCCGTCCGTCGAGATCGCGATCGCCCGAAGCCTGCTCGGGCGACATGTAGGCTGGCGTGCCAATTGCCATACCCGTGGCCGTGAGCCGCGAGGTTTCGCCACTGTCGACCATCGCACGCGCAATTCCGAAATCAGTGACCAGCGCGCGTCCATCAATTCCGTCCAGCAGAATATTGTCGGGCTTGATGTCGCGATGAATGACACCGCGCGCGTGTGCATACGCCATCGCGTCCGCAATTTCCGTGAACCAGCGCCGTACATTTTCAAGCGGCAACGGACCCCGTTTTTGCAACAGCGTGGCAAGGTTGTCGCCATCAATGCACGCCATCACAAAGAACACCAGGTTCCCCACTTCGTCGACCGAATAGATCGGCACGATGTTGGGATGACTGAGCTGCGCTGCGGTCTCGGCCTCACGCAGAAAGCGTGAACGAATGTCACGTCGAAACGACAGCTCCGGCGGGAGGAGCTTTATCGCGACGTGACGCTTCAGGCGCTTGTCGCGCGCCCTGTAGACGATACCCATACCGCCGCGGCCAATTTCCTGCTCCACGTCATACGATGCGCTGAGCGCTTCCTGGACATGGGCGCGAAGTTCGGCGTCCTCGGAGGACGGGGCTGCGGAATCGGGCACTCGCTTGGGAATAGGGGGGCGTACCGGTGCTGTTAGTGTAGCACCCGGAGAAGAGCGACGACAGCATCGAGCGAAGCCTCCCAGCCGTCGCGGCATGGGACTCGCGGTCCTTACGTCACGCGGTCAGGGAAAAGTTGCAAATCCTGCCGCGATGGCGGAAACCGGCTGGTGCGAATTGTGCCCCACCAACAGCGTGAGTACACCACCTCTCCAAGGATCGTTCGCATGGGCCAGCGCCAAACACTTCCCGTCCTCCCGCTTCGCGGGACGGTCATCTTCCCCGGTATCACCGCGCCAATTGCGGCCGGTCGCCCCGGCACGCTCCGCGCCATCGAGACGGCGCTGAAGGGCGATCGACTCGTCTTCGCCGTCGCACAGCGAGACAATGGCGAGGAGCCGACGTCCGACATCCTCTTTACTACAGGCGTCATTGCCCGCATTGGACAAATCCAACGTGGGTTAGGCGGCGTGCAGTTGCTGCTGCAGGGTGAACAACGCGCCGTTGCGCTGCAGTACGTGGAGGTTGACGGCTATCTCACGGCGGTGATCGTCCCCGCCGAAGAAATGATGCCGCTCGACCCCAAAAATGCCGCGTTCGAAGCGTTGCACAAAGAAGCCCGCGAACGCGCGGCTGAGCTGGGTGAGAAACGAGGTTTGCCGGAGGAAGTCGTGCATCAGGTGCTCGACTCTGTCGATGACGCCGGTCGCTTCTCGGATCTCGTTGCCGGCTACATCGAGCTGACGGTGCCAGAAAAGCAGGGGTTGCTCGAGACGCTGTCTGTTGAAGAGCGTTTACGTCGCGTGCTCGTGCACGTGCAGCGGCAAATCGGTTTGCTCGAAGCGCAAGAAGACATCAAGTCGCAAGTACAAGAGGAGCTTGGCGAACGTCAACGCGAAATGTTTTTGCGCGAACAGCTCAAGGCTATCCAGAAAGAACTGGGCGACGACGACCAGTCGAAAGAAGTCGCCGAGTTGCGTGAAAAGCTGACAAAACTTGAGCTGCCGAAAGAAGCGCGTGCCGAGGTCGAGCGTGAAATTGGTCGACTGGAGCGTGCTGGTCGCGAGTCGATGGAAGCGCAGGTGATTCGCACGTATCTCGAGTGGATCGCCGAGCTGCCATGGAGTAAGCGTTCGGACGATTTGCTCGATCTGACGCGTGCGTCCGAGATTCTTGAAGAAGATCACTACGGTTTGAAAGACGTGAAAGATCGCGTGCTTGAATTTTTGGCCGTGCGTCAACTGCGCGCTGCGCAGGTGGCGGCTGAAGTTGCGACGACGGGAGAGTTTTCAGTGGCGCGCCTCAAGGCCGACGATCCAGACAGCACGCCATCAGCCAGCAGTGCCTCTGAAAGTCGGACCATCACCGATACGCGTGAGGCGAAGGCGCGAGTGATGGCGCGCGGTCCTATTCTGCTTTTTAACGGACCGCCTGGTGTCGGTAAAACATCAATCGCAAAATCCATCGCGCGGGCACTGGGCCGCGAATATGTCCGCGTTGCCCTCGGCGGTGCGCGTGACGAAGCGGACATCCGGGGACATCGACGCACCTACGTGGGCGCGATGGCCGGTCGAATTCTGCAGGGGATGAAGCACGCCGGTACAAAAAATCCGGTGTTCTTGCTCGATGAAGTGGATAAGCTCGGTACGTCGTTTCAAGGCGATCCGTCAAGTGCGCTGCTTGAAGTGCTCGATCCCGCACAAAACGATTCGTTTACCGATCACTATCTCGGCGTGCCGTTCGACTTGAGTGAAGTGCTGTTCATCGCGACATCAAACTTCATTCAGAACATTCCGGGTCCGTTGCTGGATCGCATGGAAGTGGTCGATTTTAGCGGGTACACCGAGAAGGAAAAGGCGGCGATAGCGAAAACGTATCTGATTCCGCGACAACTCGAAGAGTCCGGTCTTGGTGGACGCGAACTCGCCTTTACCGATGACGCGGTGATGAGCATCATCAGCAAGTACACGCGCGAAAGCGGCGTGCGACAGTTGGAACGTCAACTTGGTGCGGTCACGCGCAAAGTGGCGCGTCGCGTCGCCACGGGCGATCAGGCGACGATCGAGGACAAGGTGATCAGCGCCGAAGAAGTTCGCGAGTTGCTGGGGCGTCCGAAAGTGCATCCCGAACGCGCAGCAGAGCACGATGAAGTGGGTATTTCCACCGGCATGTATTACACGCCGATGGGCGGTGACATCATGTTCGTCGAAGCTTCCATTCGTCGTGGCCAGTCGCGCGTACCGCGTGAAGCGGAGCACGATGTGGTGCGCGTTGGTCCGATTTCTCTGATTCTTACCGGTCAGTTGGGCGACGTGATGAAAGAGAGTGCGCGTGCAGCGCTCACGTATGCGACAAACAACGCGGAGATATTAGGCATACCAGCCGAGCGCGTGGCGACTGCCAGTGAAGCGCATATCCACGTGCCTGCAGGTGCCATTCCGAAAGACGGTCCAAGCGCCGGCATTGCCATCGCGACGGCATTGGTCAGCGAGATGTCCGGTCGTAAAGTACGGCGTGACGTATCGATGACGGGCGAGATCACACTGCGTGGCCGTGTGTTGCCGATTGGTGGTTTGAAGGAGAAGGTGTTGGGCGCGCATCGCGCCGGCATCAAGCACGTGATCATTCCGAAGGCCAACGAAGGTGACCTGGAAGATGTACCGCAGGAAGTACGTGATCAGCTCACATTCTATCCGGTGCAGATGTTAAGCGACGTCCTCGAGATTGCGTTGGTTGATGGTGGGCGCGCGCCGGTCGAGATCGAAGAAGGAGAACTTGTCGGCGTGTGAGCAATGCGGTGCCGTGATGCGCGCGGCAAGCAAACGGTGACCGCAAGCGGTGAACATGTGTGCTACTAACGGCGCATGTTCGCTGCTTGCGCTATTTCTGTCGACGAGCTGAGACTGAGGCCATGTCTGTCAACATTTCGCGCTGCGCAGCGTGCCCGACAACAAGATTCTGTGCAAACACACGAGCGGTCGATGCAGTTCGGCAACGTCGCCTACGATGTAGCTAGAAGGATGCGTTCATTTCTCGCTACGTGCGATCCGCGCACCATATGGTCAACAGCTGTAACACGACGCCATGTTCGCCGCGTGCTGCAAGCCGGGTGTCTTGTTGCGGCTACCGGATGTCTGATCAATCTGCGTCCGCGTCCACCAATCATTGCTGAAGCAGAGTTCGATCCGACGAAATTTTTCGCGGGCCGCACAAGGGGCGAAGGAACGCTCGTCGTGAGACTTGGCGGCAATCGCACCATCAGCGTCGAAGGAACCGGACATGCCGAAGAGGACGGCAGCTTCAATCTCAATCAACGGATCAAGTTCAGTGACGGAACGATCGAGACGCGGACCTGGCGCCTGCGCCGAATGGATGCTTCCCATCTCACTGGCATCCTGAGTGACGCGCGCGGCGGGGTGAGTGCTGAAACGAAGGGCAATCTTTTTCACCTTCGGTATCTCATGCGTCAACCGGCTGTATACATGGAGCAGTGGATGTACCTGCAACCGGACGGGCGATCTGTCGTAAACATCGCGCAGGTCACCGTGCTCGGCGTGTTGTGGGCGCGGCTGTCCGAGACAATCATGAAACTTGATAGCGCAACACCCTAGTCATTTCATGGACATCAGGCTGTCCCCTGGTACCTTGGCGTTGTCGGGCGCTGTACACAGCGGTCTGCTCACGTAATTTACGTCAATTGTATCGCGCTACCGACCTGGTTATGCGTTTACCAATTTCCAATCGGTCCCAGTCGAAACAAACTCCACGGCCACACTGCCGCGCCTGGCTCCGTGCCTTCCAGATACCATTCGGTATATCGTCGATCCGCGGGCGTCGCGGCAACTGACGGACGTCCGTTCACTCGATCCACCTCAACACCAACAACACCGGGCGGTGGCGTCCAAGTCGCGCTGCTCCGACCGCCGTATATTGCGGCGATAATACGACCGGCAATTGGCGCGGCGAGCGTTCCACCAACAGCACCGGGCGAGATCATCGCCGGTTTGTCGAATCCGATCCACACACCGGTGACCAATTCCGGTGTCATGCCGACAAACCAAAGGTCGGTGTTGTCATTCGTGGTGCCGGTTTTGCCCGCGACGGCAATACGTGCTGGTACGATACGACGTAAAGCCGTTGCCGTTCCGCGTGTCACCACATCCTGCATCATATCACGGACAATGAATGCAATGCGTGGATCCATGGCCGGACGCGGTGCGGCAAACTGCGGGGTGTAAATAGTGCGCCCGTTGCGATCATCAATATGTGTGATGAATCGTGGTTCAATCGCCACACCGCCGTTGTCAAACGTGGCATACGCGGCGACGAAGTCGAGCGGTTGTACGACCGATGCACCCAATGCGCTCGAGGGATACGGTGCTATGGGTGAGCGAAGGCCTGCCCGACGCGCTAACGCGATCACCGAATCCATGCCGACACCCATCGCCAACTGGACTGCCACGGGATTGCGCGAGTGCGTTATCGCTTCGCGCATTGTGATCGCACCCAAAAACGTATTGTCGGCGTTTTCCGGACTGTAGATCTGCCCATTGTCCAATCGGATATGCAGCGCCGTGTCGGCCACCATGCTACTCGCCGTGAGTCCGGACGTGAGCGCTTGCGCGTATACAAACGCTTTGAATGCAGAGCCAGGTTGCCGGTTGCCATCGACCGCACGATCGAACGATGAACGTGCGTAGTCGCGACCACCAATAAGCGCACGCACTTCACCGCTCGTCGGATCGAGCACCACAGCCGCCCCTTCAAGACACGCTTGTACTTTGGCCGGGCGACGCTTGGCCGCCACTATTGAATCGACCGATGAATTTTTCGCACACGGTATGCCGCGAAACCCAGGCCGTGTTTCGATTTCATCGAGACCATTTGACAGCGCAACTTGCGCGGCCTGCTGGGTCGCCGGATCGATGCTGGTATGTATACGAAATCCACCTTGCATGACATCGACGCCTGCACGCGTGGCTTGTACGCGCACCACGTCCGTCACCCACGGTGCAGGCATTGCGCCAACGGTCACGGTCCGTACCGCTTCCCGTTGCGCCGCTCCGGCTTGCGCGGTCGAGATATATCCCTGTCCGGCCATCAGGGCGAGCACCGTGTTGCGTCGTTCGCGATTGCGATCAGGAAAGCGCGCAGGGTCATACTGCACCGGACTCTTCGGCATCGATGCTAACGACGCCGCCTCCGACAACGTGAGGTCAGCCGCACCTTTGCCGAAGTACTGTCGCGCACCCATCTCAATACCGTACGCGCCGCGACCAAACGAAATCTGATTCAGGAACGCTTCGAGAATCTGTTCTTTGTTATAGTGCTTTTCCATCTCGCGCGCCGCCTGCTGCTCGCGCAACTTGCGTCCAATCGAGCGATCGCGCCGATCAATCAAATCCGGATGCATGTTGCCCACGAGTAACTGCGTGATCG
>JAYTTR010000044.1:0-11664 GCA_043744935.1 Gemmatimonadaceae bacterium | reverse complement strand
CGCTGTGTACCGCGCTTGTGCTGCCGATGATGGCGAGCGCACAAGCGTCGTCGGCCGCGCCGCGTGTTCCAGCCGATGCGAAACAAGTACAGGATCGTGCTACGCTCATGCGCTACTGTGATCACATTGACTCTGTGTCCGCACCAACGTTGCAAGGCATCCGCGATCGCAGCGACTGCTGGAAGCGCATCCAGCTGGAAGGACTTGGCAGCCCGCTCGTTGAGGAACGGTATCAAGCAGCGGTTCGTGCGTACGATAGTGTGGTGCAAACCGATTCGTTAAAGCGCGCTGTGGTCGCTCACGAAGCACGCGTCGATCAAGAGTTGCTCGCGGTTCAACAGTCCATCACCGCGCGCGATCTGGATGCCGCCATGAGCACCGTGAATGGTGTCTTGAGTGTACAGTCGCAAAATCCGCGTGCGCAGGCATTTAAAGAACGCATTCTTGCGTTACGTCAAGCGCAACAATTGCGCGTGGCCGTGTATGTCGCGTCGGGATTGGTCTTGCTCGCCGCCCTCATTCTCGTTGTGTCGGCCTGGTTGGTCGCGCTTCGACAATCGCGCGCGAATCGCGTTGAGCGGGAGACGGCCGCGCTGCGGAAAGCGATGCTGAAAATTACCGACGGCATTGGACGCGGGAAAATGTACACAATTGAAGGCGCGCTGTTTCGAATTGGCTCGGCGTTGTCGGATCGGCCAGAAGAGAAAAACGATTTGGTGCTCAGCGACGATACAGCGTACGTGTCACGGTATCACTGCGCGATTTTGCGGAAAGACGGCAATTACTACCTGATCGATTCGTCGCTCAATGGTACGTATCTCAATGAGGAATTAGTGGATCGTGGAGAGCCGTATTTAGTCGAAGATGGTGATGAACTTTCGGTCGCGGGTATGGCGCGACTGAAATTCTTGTTGGTGTGATTTTGCAGCGGCAACGCACTGATGGTCCATCGATCGCGACGATCGGCAAATCGATCAATGTGCAAATGCAGACCAGTGCCGGCGCGGTCTGATAGTCCAGCATTGATCGCGGCGCGGACTTGACGCTGCAAGATGGAATCCTGAGAAAAGTCCTTCACTCGAATGCCGTACGAGTGGCACTGGGTCACCACAAAGGCGATCTGTTCGTTGGTCATGATTTTGCTGCGCAAGTCGAGTGCGCCACCCGGTCCGTATAACGCCAGATGTTCGGGATGATCGCGGCCTACCACAATGATGTTCGTGTGATACCGCAAGCGAAACGCCGCCGAAACCAGGTCAAATGTGTACGCAAATTGCTCGCGCGTCAGTGAAGCCGCGCGCATTTGATCTGCGCTCATACCAGCACGTGCATTGGCGTAGGCGTCGGGCACGGTGAGGCGACGCGATCGATAGATGGCAGCAATTGAATTCTCGAGCGCCGCGATCCGTGGTTTGACCTGGGGATGATTGCGTAGGGGGCTCAGCGCCAACGTATTGATACCCCGCGCAAATTCCTGCGCCGCTTCATCCTGAATGCCGAGCTCTAGCAGCGAGTTGGCGCGCTCGAGATGATCGTATGCGACAATGAGCAGCGAGTCGAAACGTGCGGCTTGTTGATCCGACAGGACCGCAAGCGTGCTGTCGGCGGTGCGCGGTCCGAAGCGGACTACGGCGTACCCTGCGCCGAAGAGAACGCAGGCGAGCACAAACAGGAAGAGCGCCTTCCACGGAAACGGGCGGTCAGGTTTTTCGAACTCGACGTTCCGGCGGCGACGCGGTGGCGCGGGCAATGCCAACTGCAGCGGCAATTCGCGAGTACGCGCTTCGCCGCTGACAAATTCCCAACGGTGATGCGGAGTAAGCTCGATGACGTCGCGATCAAACAGGCGTGTCGCGCTTGGTACCGGCGTGCCATTCACGCGAAGCGTGGCGGCGCCATCGGCGACGAGCCAACGCCCGTTGACCTGTTCGAGCACCGCGTGGTGCTCGGCAATGCCATCGCCATCGAGATGCACATCGCTCGTGGTCGCGCTTCCCAGCACGAGGCGCGCGCGTCCCGTAAGGGAGATCACGTCTCCTTCGGTGGGGAGTACGGGCCTGAGTGATGCGGAAACCATACCGCGAAGATGCGTGCTGGTGTCGGCCGATGGCAACGACGTTGCGTGAACAGCACGTCGCATTGCTAGACTTCCGGCGCTATGACCACCTCTGCGCAACCGCATACGCGCGGCGCCACACCGCTACGTCCCGCCACGTACGCGGGTATCGCGGCAGCGTTCGTGTCCATCACGGCCGCCATCGTCATCCGCGTGATGCCATCGTTCGAGACTGTGGTGGGCAGCATTCATTTTGCGCTCACGACGTTGCTCTATATCACGGGTGGCGCACTCGCTGCGCGTCTGGGCGGGCAAGGATGGCGCGCTGGATTGTTTGCCGGATTACTGGACGCATTGATTGGTCACACGATTGCATTTCGTGTCGCTGCTCCTCTTGTGGCGTCGCGCGTGACATTGCCACGCGGTATGGTGCCAACGCCGCAAGTGTTGGCCCAAATGCAGCTCTGGGGTGCCGTTGTTGGCGCTGGCGGCGCGATACTTCTTGCAGTCGCCGCCGGCGCATTTGGTGCGTGGTATGCTCAACGCACGCGTCAATCCATGGTGCGTTGACCATTGCCGGGACAGGCCGGGTAGATGGGTAATACGGTAGTCAAGGGACATGGGTAACACTCCGTCTACACCGCGTCGCCTCTCCCGGGCACGCGACGATCGTCGATGCCATGGGTGGAGACCGTACCGATGGACCAGCGTCGGCAGTGCATGCAGGACGCGGTGAGTGATCGCTGCACGATGGCGGCGCTCGGCGCGCACGTTTCGTTTTGGTACGCGCTGACTCTATCTCGCCACTGCGATGACCAACCAACCCATTGGGGTGGGAGCAGTCGATGACGCACAGTGATTCATTGACGTCAACACCACCTGACTCGCGACGATTCACGAACACGAGTGCATCATGACTGGCTAGCGAAAGTATTACCGATGTATTTGGACTACTCTGTTGCCTATGTACCCGACTGTTCAGTCGATGCGTCGATTCTGCTCTGTGGCGCTCGACCCGCTATTTGTCGAAGATGGACGAATATGGAATTGTATGCGCGCGATTCGGATACGTGGCCGAGAGCCATGAGTAGGATGCGCGCAGCCAGGAGGGCCAAAGCGAGGGCAACAGCTTAACGTCAACGCCGGACAATGCCCAGCGATCTCGCAGTAGTGGCAGCTGTCGGCGTACTGCCTCAACACTCTTTGAGATGACGTCGTAGGGCGCTTCCGTGAATGTCAATGGAATGTCAAAACTGAACGTCCGCGTGTTACTCCGCATGATCTCGCGAAGTTCGGCCGTACGTGTGCTTTCTGCGAATTCGTCGAGGGCGAGGGCGAGGTAGTACGAGACTAACGCGACCTGATAGCGCTCATCGGAGCCAAAGATCTCGCCAAGCCATGTCCAACGATCTGCAGCTGAGTAGATGAAACGCCACGTTGCAGTGCAACTTCTGCCAAGGGAGCTCGGCCAACCCATCAACGCCTTCTGATCACGAAGGCGATAGACACTACCGCCGTCGGGTGCTCGCAATTCCATGTCGCTCAATAGAAATGCCAGTTCAACTTGCACAGTGTCCCAGCAAAGGGCGCCGTGCAGGCTTTGGTACACGTATCCCAGCGCGTCCGGTAGCTCAGCCAGAGTCGTCGTTCCAGATCGATTCCACCCCGAGATATTGTAGAGATCATCGAACACTGCACGCTGATCTTTGAATGCGGCCGTACTGGACTCGACGCCGGCAAGCGCGAGCACAACCCTCGGTGCGACCATTGCTACGGCTTCATCGACGGCGGCGAGCAGTTCGCTTTCGGTCCGTGGATGGTTCGCTTCATGTTGCCGCCTCCAGTCTGAGAGGGCGGGCGCAAACTGACCAGACGTCCTCTTTGAGAGCTGCCTCCACCCCATCAAATCCGGCCGTCGAATCACCTCTTCGGCAGCTCGATACATCTGCGACGGACTAGCAGTGGGCGCCGGAATGGCAGCGATCGACACCGCCGTGGTGGGTTGCAAACTGTCGGGAGCTGCGAACGGGTTTTTACCCAAGGGTGGTCGCTCGGGAGGTACTCGATGCAGTTCGCGGAGAAGGACCGTTCGTTGCGCTTCCAAGTCGGCACAGTCGTCACTCAGATTGACGTGGAACCGCGTTTGTAGAAAGCGCGGAACGGAATCGCCTGCCGCAGAGTTGCGCACGATCGGAATGAATTTGTTCGTTCCGACGGATCGCACGAGTTCGGCCGTAACGATCATGCGTTCGTAGCCGACTCCGCCATGCCCGGCATTTGCCTTCCGAACATATTCGTCTGAGCAAACCGCCAGAACACGATCACAATCGGTGATTGCCCCCTCCATGAACAGCGTGACATCATCACCCGGCCCGAGTTCCCACTGATCAAGGACGACGTCAACACCTTTGGTTCGAAGCCAGCCTGCGAACTCCGAAACCCACTGCTTGTGTGCTCGTGAGTCGTGGCTGTACGAAAGGAAGATGCGAGGAACGGCTTTAGGAGACTCGCCGACAGGGGACGTAGATGAGGACATGCGCTGAAACTTGATGCGATGTCGTCGGTCGGACCAGCGATAATCGTCCAGCTAATCGACCAGCCAGCTGACGTGCGGCTCAATCTTCTGGCGAAGGTGACGGTTGAGTGCCGACGCAGCCAGCCTGCTTCCAACGCTTTTTGGGGGAACTCATGCCGTCCAACGTGTTGTTGGACAGGTTCACATCGGACGGTCCGCATCGGATCGATGCTGCGAGCGCGGAGTTGCGGTGCGAGTTGCGGCGCGCGCATCCGTACTGGCGCGCGCGCAAAGTACTCGCCGTCTTGGCGCGCCGACATCCGACCATCGCGCAATGGCCCGCGGCCCGCACCGCGGTCGATCTCCTCGAGCGGCCGGCACTCCTTCCCGCGATGACGCGCGCGCCGAATGATCGGTGGACCGCCGATTTCACACGACAATTTCGCACGAGCAATGGCGTTTATGGTGATCCACTCCCGATTGCCGATCAGCACACGCGCTACCCGCTCATGTGTCACGGATTGCTCTCGACGCACACCGTCACCGCACGGCCCATCTTCGAGCGTTCGTTTCGCGAGTACGGCGTGCCCCTGGACAGTCGCACCGATCATGGCGTGCCGTTTGCGACGCAAGCGATGCAGGGGCGCTCGGACCTGACTGTGTGGTGGATGCGACGGGGCCTTCCGCATCACCGCATTCATCCGGGACAGCCACAAGAACACGGCGCGCACGAACGCAGGCATCGCACACTCAACCGCCAGTCCCTTCCGCCGGTGCAACTGGCGGGTGCGAAACAACAGCGCAACTTTGACGCCTTTCAGCACGGGTACAACACCGAACGGCCCCACGAGCACATGCAGCAACAACCACCCGCCTCGCACGACACAACAGCCACACGTCCCTATCCCAGCCATTTCGTGATCAAGAACATCACCACCGGCGGCACGTTTCGTTTTGGTACGCGCGTACTCGATCTCGCCACTGCGATGACCGAGCAAACCATTGGGCTGGAAGCAGTCGATGACGGACCGTGCATCATTGACGTCAACGCCGTCTCACTCGCGACGTTTAACGAATACGAGTACATCATGACTGGCTAGCGAAAGTGTTACCGATGTACTTGGACTATGTGCTGGTATAGACCGGGTAGATAGGTAACACTGTAGTCCAAGTGCATAGGTAACACTCCTTCTAAACTGCGTCGTCTCTCCCGTTCACGCGAGGATCGTCGATGCCATGGGTGGAGACCGTACCGATGGACCAGCGTCGGCCGTGCATCCTGGATGCGGTGAGTGATCGCTGCACGATAGCGGCGCTCGGCGCGCGCGACGGCATCCGTCGGCGCGTCGGGTACACGTGGCTCGCGCGGCACGCGAAGGAAGGTCGGCGTGGTCTTTAGGACCGCAGTCGCGAGCGCCATCACGGTGCGCATCGAATCGATGCCGCAATCGCAGAGTTGCGCGTGCGCAAACTGCGCGCGGTCTTGGCGCGCCGATATCAGACCATCGCGCACGGCGCGCGGCCGATCTCCTCGCGCGGCGTGGACTCGTGCACACGCGCCTATTGATCGGTGGACCGCCGATTTCACAGGACACTTCCGCTCAAGCAATCGCGTGTCTGGTTATCCACTCCCGATTGCCAAACGCGAGATGAATGCACTTGGTTACGCGGCTGTGACACGACATTGACGAGGGCATCACGCGCGACGAGCACAGTGCGCGCATGACACTACTTCGCTCTCGACCTGGGTTCCGCGCGCACGTGCATACGCGTCCGCTTTTGCTCGCCGCGTGGCTCCTCCTCGGTTTGGCCGCATGTTCGGGCGGTGAGACCACCGCCACGCCAACGTTGACGACGATCAACGTTTCGTACCCGTCTGCGGCAATCACTGTAGGTCAAACGACAACTGCGGCGGCGACTGGCCTCGACCAGAATGGCGTTGCGATTGCTATTGGAAGCGTCACGTGGTCAAGCGGTGCACCCGCCGTCGCGACGGTCGTTGTAAAATCGGGTTTGGTGACCGGTGTAGGTGCCGGTGCCGCCCAAATCATCGCCACAGCGGCCGGAAAATCGGGAGCGAAGGCAATTTCTGTTGCGCTCGCACCAGCCACACTGACCTCGATCCAATTGTCTGTTGCGCCGCTACCGTCGCCGATCATTGGTCAAACGGTGGGCGACAATTCGCTCATGATTGGACAACCTGGAACGGCCACGCTTACTGCGCGTGATCAATACGGATTGCCGATGAGTACGATCGGCGCAACCTTCTCGAGTAGTGCGCCAACAATCGGGTCAGTGAACGCGACAACGGGCGCAATCAATACCGTCGCTGCAGGAAAATTCGTGTTGACTGCGGTCTTTGGCAGCAAGAGCGTGCAGTCGAACGACATTATTGTGCGCGCGTCCGAAGGAATTATCATTAACGAAGTTGAGTCCAGCGGCGGTACACCGGGCGACTGGATTGAGCTGTACAATCCCACAACAACCACGGTGAACCTTGCCGGTTGAGGGTTGCGCGATAACGACAGCACGCACGCGATCTACAAGCTTCCGCCAGGCACAACAATTCCGGCCGGTGGATATCTCGTGTTGACGAGGCGGCCTTCGGCTTCGGACTCGGCGCAGTTGATGAAGCGCGTTTATACAACGTCTTTGGCGCAACCGTTGACGTGTATGGATGGACGTCACACGCGACCGTGACATATGGCCGATGCCCAGATGGGACAGGCGCGTTCGCGTCCACGTCGGCGTCAACAAACGGCGCAGCAAATGTCTGCGGTACCGTTGTTGGACCTGTGACAACACCATGGCCCGGTGTTGATGACGTTACCACCGTTGACGGCGTGAGTGTCTTTGGCGGCAACTTGAGTGGTCTCATGTACGAGGGCGCGAAGAACGGACAACCGGCCGTGCTGTGGGGTGCGCGCAACGGACCTGGAGCACTGTTTCGGATGATATTCAATGGTACCATTTAGTCACCTGATGCAAACAATGGTTGTAGTGCGGGGAAGGCGTTGCGTTACATGGACGATGCGGGCGAGCCGGACTCCGAGCGTGTCACATTTACTGGTGGATCTGCGGGTGGTATCTACATTTCCGCCGAACGCAACAACGCAAGCAATGCGGTGAGCCGGAACAGTGTGCTGCGCTATGATCCGTCGCAGAGTGGTGCATCGCTCCGTGCGACCAACGAATGGAATCTCACTGCTGACTTGCCGGTGACTGGCGCGAATCTTGGCGCCGAAGCCATCGCGTGGATTCTCGATAGAATACTGGTCGCGAAAAGGTTTTTTGACGAAAAAACGGGTCGGACATATGTCCCGACAGATTATCCAGATCACGGCGCCGGTTTGTTTTTGCCGGATTGGAAGCGAACGGTGTCGTGTACGCGTACGCGCTGAATCACGTCACCAACGGATTCATTCGTATCGCCGCGATTGCCACGGGCTATCCGACCGGCGTGATGGATCTCAACTACGATCCAGCCACGAACTACTTGTGGGCAGAGTGCGACAATGGTTGCAATGGACTCGTGGGCATTCTCGAGATTGATGCAAATGCAGCGTCGGCGACGCTTGGACGATTCTTGCCGCTCCGTCGATTCGCGCGACCGACATCAATGCCCAACATCAACAACGAAGGCTTTGCGTTGAGCACGCAGGCCGAATATGTGAACGGACTGAAACCGGCATTTTGGGCAGATGATAGCGAGACCGGCGGACATGCAACACGCCGAGCATCGATTCCGTGTGGACCGATTGCCGCGATTTTGCCGCGCGTGCTGGAGAACGTGGCACGACCACCATTGTAAAGCACTCCCACGCCGCCTTCAACAACCAGCACAGCAAATACTTCGGGGCGGTTCGTTGTATCCGCTCTCGGTTGTTATCCGTGTGTTTTTGTTCAGGTTGGTTCTAGAAAGCAACCGCAACGACGAGGGACGCGGATACGAACAGACCCAAACAGAAACGCGCGGATACCACAACAGCAAATACTTTTTTGGTGGGTCGCTGCATCCGCGAGTTATCCGCGAGTTATCCGCTGTTTCCGTTCATGTCTGTGTCCGTTGTTGCTGTTGTGGTTGGTTGTGGAAAGAAGCGGGCGTTGCATAGCGCGTGACGGACGACCGACGGACGTCGAGGAACGGCGTTATCTTTTGTAACCGCTACGCCCTCACCTCCCCGGAGCACCTTATGAACATGTACCGTTTGGCGATCGCCGTATTTGCTCTGCCGGCTGCGCCCGTCGCGCAACAACCGTCGGCGGCGGCTCAGGCCAATCCGATTACGGCCGCTTTTCGCACGCGCATCTTCTCATCGCACCGCAACATCGCGCAAGCGTTCGATTCTATTCCTGCCTCCAAGTTCGACTACAAGCCAACGCCTGCGCAGCTGACCGTTGGCTACATCGCGCAACATGTTGCCACTGACAGCTACCTGTTTTGCAACAACTTTGGTGCGATGAAGGCCACGCTGCCGGATAGGGACACCGCCACGCCAGACTCGGTAAAAGCCAAATGGCCCAAGGACGAATTGGTCTCGAAACTCAAAACGTCATTCGCGTTCTGCGCGAAGGCATTCGATCAACTCGAAGATGCGAAACTTGCCGACCAGATCACAATGACATTCAATGGCACATCGCGACCGACCACGCGCATCAACATGGTGCTTGGTCACGCCCTTGATCTGGCGGACCACTACAGCCAGCTGGCGAACTACATGCGCCTTAACAACCTGATCCCGCCCTCAGCATTGCCGAGACCAGCGCGCCCGGGCAACTAAATCCCCGCTATCCTGGTCCAATATCAAAACGCCCGCCGAGTTACATCGACGGGCGTTTGACACATGGCTGGCGCACCGTCGAGTGCGCGAACCACTTACCCGCCGTTGTCAACCTGTTGTATGCGCTGCTGCGCCAAACTCCAGTCTACCGTGGGCGCAACGCCTTGATCATCTAGCTCGAGCGATGCCCGCGCACGTGCAAGCACCGGCGCGCCGAGCTCGCTCGGCAACGATAACCCGAATGTTATCTCCGCACGGCGGCAGAGCCGCTCTTCGTGCGCCATGTCGCGCTCCACTCGTCCGCCAAGCACGCGCTCTGTAAACGCGTGCACTCGTGCATGCACGCCTTCATGCAAAATGCTGGACGCCACAGGTGCCGCTGAAATGTCGCGTCGCGCGAGAAATGTGAGTTCGGTGATGATTACGCTCTCGCTGGGAATAAACGCGCCGCGACAGGCGTAGCGCTCCACGCGAATGGCGCGCACATCTCGCTGCAAATGCGCGAAGCGAATCGGTTGATACTGCGCGATCATCGCCAGTGATTCGCCGAGTCGCTCGAGTACGCTGTCGGTGTCGATATCGCTGCGGGTATTGTGAACATCGACATGAATGCCGAACAGTTGCAGCGACGGCGACTGCGCAGATCCGAACAGGCGGGAGAGCCAGGAAGTCATGACTGATATCAGCGATACCTTCGCGTGATTTACAAGTGCTGGCGTCGGTTGACCGTGAGAATCTTCTCGCAGTCACTGCATTCACGCTACGCAATCAACCCGCACTGCTTCGCCAGTTGCACGGCTTGCGTACGACGCTTTGCCTGCAGCTTGTCAAAGAGTCGGCTCGAATGCGTTTTCACCGTATTCTCACTGATAAACAGACGCTCAGCGATTTCGCGATTACTGAGTCCGCCGGCAATCAACGTCAAAATCTCAAGTTCGCGTTTCGTAATGCCCAACCGTTGAATTTCCTGCAGATTTTCGACGAACGCTGTGGTCACTGCCGCAGCCGGCACCTCTCGCACCTCCACCTCGCGGATCACCACGGTCGGCGATGGTCGCGTGAGTGAAACACCAAGCCAGATTCCGAGCGTCGCAAACACCGTCGCGATCAGTCCACCGTAAATCTCGATGGAATGTTCGATCACGAGGTATCGGTACTCAATCACTTTGAGTATCGCCACGAGCAAACCGCCAACGAGTCCATACACCAGCACGTGTTTTTTCATGGCTCCCTGTCGACAACTGTGCGCCACGCCAGCCGTGCACTGTCTCTCAGTCGCGGTCCATCCGGAACGGCTGGACAAAGTACTAGTATTATTTCAAAAACGCACATGTCTCACACAACGGTATCGTTGTCGGGTAACCGCCAATCAGGTTGAAGATTCGAATGCCACGCACCAGCTTCCCGGAATCTCAGCCCAAATACACAATACGCCGCGTGCTGCGGCAGGAGCAAGTTGTGCGCGCATCACGTACGCTGTTGCTGACTGTCTGCCTCGTCGTCGCGCCGTTGCAAGCGCAAAGCATAGCGCACATGCATGACGGCATGGGCGGAATGCAGCATGCACCCACGATCTCTGCCGCGGCGCAGCGCGAAGTGGAACGCGTTGCCAAGGCCTTGCTGCCGCTTGCCGTCGCCAACGCTGCGCAGTCGGCGGGATTTCAACCCGTGCTCGGCTGGATTCCCACGATGGGCGTGCATTGGGTCAATCAAGAGCGCATGCTTGGGGGCAACCGTTTTGATATGGTGGCGCCAAGTCAGTTGATGTTCAGCAGGATCGATGGACGCGACTCATTAGTCGGTGCCGCGTATTCATACGTCGCGCCCGTGGCGGACACGGTGCGTCCAGCCAGCTTTGACGGTAATCCGTCGTGGCACGAGCATGCGGATCTCGCACCCGCTGGCATGTCATTGGTGATGTTGCATGTGTGGTTTGTCCCGTCGCCAGATGGTCCGTTCGCTGGCACGAATCCCAATCTGCCGTTCTGGGCCCTCGGATTGCCGGCGCCGGATGCTGTTCGCATGCGCGATTCGACATTCAACGCGCGCGTTCGGCGCGCGGCACTTGCCTTGGCGGAAATCGCTGATACGCGCGGCGTTTTTCCCATGCTCAATCGACGTCCGGCGGTGCACGCGGCGCTCGCTGTGCAGCGGGATTCGGTGCGTGCATTGTTGCCAGAGCTGCGCGAAGCGATGTTGTCGAACGACGCTGCCCGATGTGATCGCGCGATCGAACGCATTGCGACGCAGTGGGACGTTATGTACGCGACCTACATGGCCAACGCGTCCTCGCCGGCGAGTAAAAAACGGCT
>JAYTTR010000043.1:0-11716 GCA_043744935.1 Gemmatimonadaceae bacterium | reverse complement strand
CGGGTGACTGAAGGGGCTTCTGCTTCGGCAAAAGCCCCGGACGTTAGTCCGGGGTAGCATTACCTCGACTGCGACAGCGGGAACGGCAACAGCCGCACGCCAATGCTCGCCGAGTACCGCGAAATGCTTGCGCGATGGAAAACGCTCCCGAGTAGTCGAGAGCTAACCCTTGATGAGATACTGTTCGTTCTTGGCGAGTGACGGACGCCGCACCTCGGCGGCTCGGCAGCTCTTCTAGACCGGCGCTCCGACCATAGTCCTGTGTGCCATGTTGACTCGTCAGCAGGGGGTGACCGATGCTCGTTGACTTCGCGTCGACTTAGAAGCGCTTATACAGCTCTATACAAGCTTGCTTGTACAAGTGTGGAGGGGGCTAAGCTCAGCCCCAGCAAATCGGCTCCTTTACGCCGTAAAGCACGCCTATGACCAATTGCCATACTGTGTCAAACGCCGTTGTTTAAACGCACCTATTTTAGTGTTTTTGCAGGCAAAGTGACTATACTCGGTAGCTGAGGTAACCATGCAAAAGCTTCTGGCAGAACACTCGGATTCGCCAAAGCTCGCGACTTTTCGTCGAGTTTCGGTCGGACCGAGCACGAAAAAGGAACTGGAGCGCGCTTGGACGCGTGCTCTGCGATTTGACGCCGACTCGCTCGTGCGAGACGCAGATGCGCGCGTTTGGGCGTGTCAACAGCTCGCCCTCGAGGCTTCGACTGAGCAGCAGATCGGGACTCTTCGGGCGCTCGTTGCGGTGACCGTCATGACAACGATCGGACTCCTCGTGAGTCGCGTGTTCGGCGCGATTGGAGTGCACACTCAGTCGACGCTGCCGCCAAGGAGCGTCCCGCCTGTCCCGCTTCATCCAGACCGAAAGGCAACGCACCTCGACCTGCGAGCGATCGGTCGCGACTTTTATGTCGTCGTCGAGCGGCACAAGCATCGGCCCAGCGAATGACACCGAAGGAAAAAGCGAAGAAGGGCGGCGCTCTCACGGTCCCGGACGCGCGTTCGGAGGTTGTCGACGCTAAGCCACTGGACGCGTCGAGGTCTGAGCCGCAATTTGAAGTGGCACTGATGAGCCAAACACTGCAGATGCTGGCGCTGCCCGCACCGGGCACTCTGGCTGAGTACAATGCGGTCAATCCGGAACTGGGCAAGTGGTTCATGACCGCCGCCGACGATGAGCGCGCGCATCGGCACACGCTCGAGACCTGCCAAAAAGACAACGCCACCGCCATCATCAGCGCGCGTGTGTGGCGGGTAAAGTGGGGACTCGCGGCAGGATTTTTTATCGCGGCGCTCGGAGTGTCGGGCGTCACCTGGGCGCTGATCGTGCGCGGCGCTCACTGGGGATACTTTGGCATTGGCACCATGATGGCGCTCACGGTCGCGGCGTTGGCCCGCGTGGACTCTCCGACTCCTGTTGCGCAGTCACCGAAGCAGCTTCCGTCGAGCGCGCCAAAAAAGTAATCGTCCGTATCTCCCCCCGTGGCACCTGTCGCTAGCTCCAGCGCTACACCGCGCTGCATTCTTGCGGTGTGCGTGACCTTGCCCTCAATCCAGCCACCGGCGACCTCGCCATCGCCACAGGGCGGCTCCGTCTCACCGACGTAGGTGCTGAGTCCGTCCGACAACGGCTCCAGTTGCGGCTGTCCCTGTGGCGCGGCGAGTACGTGCTCGACCGCGCCGTTGGCATCCCGTACCTGCAGCGCATTCTCGGCAAGGGCACCACGGTCGCGGCCGAAACGATCCTGCGCCGTGCGGTCGCCACCAGCCCCGGCGTTCGCTCGCTTGATGGCTGGTCGTTTCGCGTGGGCTCCGACCGACGAGCAACGATTGCCTGCGCCGTGCGCTGCGACGACGGCTCGAGCTTCGACCTGTCAGGATTCACCGTCGGGAGCCGCGTATGAGCGGCCTCACGAGCGCTGGCTTCGAGGCGAAAACCCTCGCTGAGATCAAAGACGAGATTGAGTC
Source organism: Gemmatimonadaceae bacterium (assembly GCA_043744935.1). Classification (GTDB taxonomy): domain Bacteria; phylum Gemmatimonadota; class Gemmatimonadetes; order Gemmatimonadales; family Gemmatimonadaceae; genus Gemmatimonas. The sequence goes on along the minus strand of JAYTTR010000043.1, from coordinate 9,742 downwards.
CGACCTTCGCGGGTCTGCCGCGCTCGGGACCACGATCGACCTGAGCCCAGAGAGCGTGCTCGGGCAACTCGTCGCGCCGTTCGCGACCAAGCTCCGCGAGGTGTGGGAGCAAGCGGCGATTCTCTACAACGCCCGATCGCCACGCAATGCGAGCTTCGCCCAGCTCGAGGACGTGGCCGCGATCACTGGCACCGCCCGGCTCCCTGCGAGCAAGGGCCGCGTGACGCTCGCGCTCACACTCAACGCTGGCGTCACAGTGCCCGCCGGGTCGGTCGCTGCAGTCGTCGGACAGCCGACGAATCGCTGGGTGACGACGCTGTCCGTCACAAACAGCGGAGGCGTTCCTGCGACGCTCTACGTCGCCGCAGAGGCAGAGACGGCGGGATTCTTCGTCGCGAACCAGGGCACGATCACCGTGATTGCAACGCCAGTCGGCGGATGGACCGCGGTCACTAATCCGGGCGTCGGGTTAGTGTCGGGCGATGCGCTTCCCGGCACGAACAAAGAGACCGACCCGCAGCTGCGTGCGCGGCGTCTGCAGGAGATCTCCCGCGTTGGGACCGGCACTGACCCGGCGATCGCCGCCGACATCCTCGAGCTTTCGAGTGGTGTGGCCAAAGCCTCCACGATCACCAGCGACGAGCTGCGCAAAATCAACGGCGCGATTCTCGCGGTGGTCGTGCAGAGCAACCGCAGTTCGAGCACCGACGCAATGGGACGACCGCCAAAGTCTGTCGAGACGTTGATTCAATTCAAGCTCTCGCTCGACCCAACGATTCTCGCGCTCGCGCGCGTGCTCGCTGCGTTCCAACTCCTGTTCTCGACACCGAGCGGCATCGACTGGTACGGCGCCACGACCTACACGCTCACCGACAGCAACGGCGGCTCTCACGACGTGAAGTATACGGAGCCGACTGCGATCAGCGTTTGGATCAAAGTCGTGCTCAAAAAGAAGGCGGAAGGGTACTCCGGCGCGGACGCAGTCAAGGCGGCGCTCGTCGCTCACGGCGACACGCTGCTGCTCGGCCGCGATGTTGTGCACTCGCAGTTGTATCCGGTCATTTTGCGCGACGTCGCCGGCGTCACCGAGATCGTTTCGCTCACCATCGGGCGCGACGTCGCTGTGCAGGCGGCGGCGAATCTCGACATCGGTCCACGCGAGGTCGCAGCCTTTGCAAGCGTTCGGATCCAGGTCGTGGATACATGAGCGAGCCTGACCGCATCACCGCACATACACGTATTGCCGATCATGCCGCAGAGGCCAAGGCGCTCGTGATGAGCGCGCTGCGTGACAAGCCCGCGATTGCGGCGATCGTTGCGGCGCTTGCGCGTCAGGTGCAGCAGGTCGAGGACGCGCAATGGGCGGTCATCTCGATCACGATCGCTAGTGGCGAGGGCGATGCGCTCGACCAATATGGCGAGCTGCTCGAGCAGTCGCGATCAGGACTGACCGATGCGAACTACAGACCCGTACTGAGAGCAACCGCACTCGCGCGACGCTCACGTGCGATCACCGAGGATGTGCTCTCAATGATCCGCGCAGCGCTGGGGGCCGTAGCATTCACGTACGCCGGCGGCGGCGCGTCGGTGTGCCTCGAGGTGCTCGATGTCATCCCGTACGACCCTGCTATCCTCGCGCGACTGCTGCGAGAATCCGTCGGTGCGGGGATCGGCAACTGCGTACTTGTGCCTCCAGCGGCGCTGTCGAGCTGCTTCACGTTCGCGAGCGACTCCGTGCTCGATTCCACATCCTCTACGCAGGGCCTTGGTGACGATGGCAACCCCGCCACTGGCGGCCAACTGACTGGTGCATACGCATGAGCAAACGACCTTCGATCGATCCACTTTTCGGCACCAATCCTTCTACCGGCCAGCTCGTGGAGCCTCCAGCGATCTACGTGCGCAACGGTTTTAACACCGCGCAACGCGCCCCCGCTCAGTGGTTCAACTACTTGTTCAGCGGCATCGGCTCGTGGATCGCTCGGCTTCGTGGGCCGAGCTCTGCCAACTGGCAGCGCACCAGCTACTCCGCCGGAATCACGCTCGCGCAGATCGCCGTGGATCGTACCCAGGACCTCGACGGGCGACCGTTACGTCGCGTCGTGGCAGTCGACACCGGCCTAACGAACCGGGTCCACACGAGCGTGCGTGGCAATAGCTGGGCGTCGCTCACGATGTTGCCTGGTGGCTCAATTGGCTCAGCCCGATGCGTGACCGCTGCGTTGCAGCACTGGGTGGTAGGCGGCACGATTCCGAGCGGAGACGGCGGAGTGTTTTACACCGCGTTCGACCCGGACCCAGCAAGCGCTGTGCTGTCGGCAGCGAACAGCTGGTTCATCTCGACCTTGCCTGGAGGAACCACAGCGATCGGGGCGGTTGCGTTTCACGCCACGACAACCGTTGCGGTGAGCACCAACAATATTCTTTACGTTATTGGGATTCCAATAGCGTTCAATTCCGCGACGCTAGGCGCGGCTGTGTCCGGCACCTTCACCGACGTGATTTGGAGCGGTACGCAGTGGATCGCGATCACGAGCACCGGGCAGATATGGAAGGCGTCTGTCGCGACCGGAATGTGGAGCGTTGCCACCACCATCGGCGCGCGGGACTGGCGCTTGGCGAGCGATAGCAACGGCATCATCATCGCGTATCCGCTCAACGAAGCGAGTGCGATCGGCTGGTACAAATCCAGCGACTACGGCGCATCCTGGGCGGCGCATACACCTCCGGGTTGGATCACCCTGATCAAGCGCATTCGGGTGATCGACGGCGCATGGCTACTCACCAGCGCGTTCGGTCCGTTCATGGCCGAGGCGAACGATCCTGCGGAGGCGCTTTGGTCGCAGCTCCCCGTCCCGTACATCGAGGGCGCGAGCTCACACGTCGTGTGGGACGTCGGGCAAATCCAGGGAGGGTTGGTCGCGATCGGCGTCGAGCATTGGCTGCTCTCGCAGCGTGGCGAGGATCTCGCTCCAGGGCCGTGGGGTGCAGTAAACAGCGGCTATCCACGTGCGGACGCAGCGTACCTGCGCGGGTTCCCAATCGCCGCGACAGCGCCGACCACGGGCTACGCGTTGCTGTTCGATGGCGCGACGTGGGCACCCTCAGCGCTGCCCGCGTCAGGCGTACCCACGTCACGCCTCATCACCGCGGGCACGGGGCTGACTGGCGGCGGGGACCTCACGGTGGATCGCACGCTAACCGTCGCTTTTGGAGCAACGGGTACCACCGTTTGCGTCGGCAACGACGCGCGATTGAGCGACTCACGCACGCCGATTGTCACCGCCGCCTACACATGGACGCAGGCGCAGGCGTTCTCAACCACCATCTCGGTAGGTCTAGCCACGGCGCCGGTGAGCGGGGCGGCCATCGCATTCAACCAAGGGTTGTGGTGGCGGAATTCGGCCGGCAACGCGTTTATTTTGGGCGTGCGGCTGACGACGGCGAACATCCTAGAACTCGGGGACAGTAACAACGCGCAGGTTATTATCACCACGGCGTCAACCGCCGTTGTTGACATCCAGGTTGCGAGTGTCGCCGGATTCCGGTACCGGGGGTACATGAATGCGGGCGCTGGCATTCAACAGCAACTCAAACTGTCGGAGCCGATTGAGCAGAGTGGCACCGCCGGGTGGACGCTGCTCGATCTCTCGCCGACGCTGACGACACAGGGCACTGGAGCCAAGCGAGCGATTTCATACTCCGTGAGCGTCGTCGAGCGCTTCGGAATCAACGAAACTGGCTGCTTGATCGGGCTGCGATTAGCCAGGACCGCGGTCAACGACGCTGCTCACACCGCCGCGCTTTTATCGACGTGGGTCGACTTGACCGGGATCACTGCAGCGCGCGTTGTGACGGGTCCAGCAAGCGCGATTGAGGGCACGGTGATCACGATCTCCAACTCGGACGGCAGCGCAAGCGGCACGAAAAAAATCACGTTCACACCGGCCGCCGGCACGGTCAACGGCGCTGCGTCGCACGACGGCATCACGACTGCGTACGGCTCATGCACATACGCGTTCAACGGAACTAACTGGACGATCGCAGCGAAAGTCTAAAAATGACACAGATCGAACACATACGAGGCGATACGCTCCTGTGGCCCGTGACCTACCGCACGTCGCTAGGCGTGCCGATAAACATCACAGGCTATACGATCACCTCGCAGCTCCGCTCTGTCGACGGCCCGCTGATCGAGTCGCTCACAGTGGTCGTTACCAACGCGGCCGCAGGAGAGATCACGCTCAGCGCGACAGCCGCACAGACCGCTGTATGGCCCATAGGGTCTGCGCGTTACGATGTGCGGTACCAGGCTCCGGGCGGGTCCGTGCTGCACACGCAGCCGATCACTGTGGGCATTCGACAGCCGGTGACCGCGTGAGCATAGAGATTACCGTCACGCGGCTCGTGGCGGTCGTCGTGACGGACCCGCCGCAGATCACGGTGTCGCCGTCGGTCGCGCAGACGGTTGTCGTCGACATCGGCGGCACTGGACCGCAGGGGTTGCCGGGGCCGCAGGGTCCGCAGGGGTTGCCGGGGATCAGCGGCGCATTGATTGAGTCTGCGAGGCAATCGAGCGGAGCTATCAGCGACCTGCGCGTGGTGCGTGACGTGGGCGATGGCGTTCACATCGCGGTCGCAACGCCGACCAACGCGCGAGCGATTCTCGGACTCTCGCGCAACAGCGCCAGCGGTGCGAACCAGACCGTAAACGTAATTGAGTTCGGTGAGATCACCGACCCATCTTGGACCTGGACGCAGGGCCCCGTGTTTCTCGACGCAGTCGGCCAGCTCACACAAACGCCTACGCTCACAGACGCGCTCGTGCAGATTGCCGAAGCGCTTTCGCCCACTAAATTGCTCGTTAACATACGGGCACCCATCGGCAGAGGATAAACACACATGGCTACAGACAAACCACTCAAGCTCGACGCGAACGGCAATCTTTTGGAATTCACCGGAGTCGTCGTGAGCGCAGGCGCCGCAGACACGGGACGCATTCCTGCGCTCGATGCGACCGGACGCCTCGACCCAACCACGATGCCCGTCGGTATCGTGGCCAATACCAAGGCGATCCTCGTTAATGACGGGGCAGGGTTGGCGGCCGGTGACTTTGTGAACGTGTTCAACAACGCAGGCACGATCAACTGTCGCAAGGCAGACGCTAGCGTTGCTTCGAGCGCGCGCATTGCGCACGGCTACGTCAAATCCGCGTTCGCCAACGCGGCGACGGCGACGGTGTATTTCGACGACGAAAACGCTTCGCTCGCTGGCATGACTCCAGGAGCGAGGCAGTACTTGTCCGTCACCACACCCGGCGGCGTCCAGGCCGCGATACCGACTACGGCGGGGCACACTGCGCAGTCGCTTGGGACGGCGATCACCGCGACCACAATGGACGTCGAGATCACCGACAGTCCCGTGGTGCGCGTGTGAGTAAGGTCTTGCAGCTCGGCGACGACGGCAATCTACGCGAGGTCGATCTTGGCGCGTCCGATGCAATTCGCCGTCTCGCAGAGATCGACCACATCGGCGTTGAAGCACAGTTCGCTCAAACGCTCTTAATTCACGCGGGTGAGCGCAACACTCAACTCTCCCCACTCAACAACGGCCGCGACCAACGCGGACAAAGGTAACAATGTTAATCGAAGCTATTGTCAGCAAGCTCCAGACCGCGCTCGGTAACGCAGCGGCCGTCGCATTGCGGCTCACCGCGAATCAATCTTTGGCCGTCGCGCAGGTCGAGCCTGACGGCCACGAGCTGACACGCGCATCGCGTCGCTTTCTCATGGGGCCACAGTCCGGCGTGACAGGTATCGCGCCCGTGCAAGCGCTGCCAACGACCGCGGCGCAGTGGCTTCTGTACAATCCGGCTAGCAACACCAAGACGCTGTTCGTCGAACACATTGGAATCTTGCTTGTCTCTGGTACGGCAGGCGCAGGCATCGTGCTCCTCGCAGCTCCGTGCCAACAAATTGGTGGCGTGAACACCTTGCCTGCGACGCTACCCACCGCGAGCGCAGCGGGGTTAGCTACTGCAAACGCCAACGCGCTTTCGTCGTTCGGCTCCGCGCTGATTGTCGTGTCGGGGCAGACGCTCGCGAGCGCTCCGAAGTGGGCACCGATCGCAAAGAGCGATTCGGCGAACACGGCGGTGCTCAGTGTGGGCGCAGAGAACCGCGACTTACGCGGACGTATCGCGATTCCACCAGGCTGCGGCCTCGCACTCGCAGTGCTCAGCCCTGCGGGCACCACGCCTTTGTACGCCCCATACGGCGTGCACTACGAAATTGAATCGACGCTGGAGTAATGCAATGACCGACCAAACAGTCCAAACGCAGCCCGTGGCTGCACCCGACTCCACCCTTACGCGATCTTCACAGCCACCCGTTGAGGCCCGCGATCCATCGCCGGTTGTGCGCGGAATGCGCGAGGTCCGCGAACTCGGCGAATCCATCGCCGCGATCCTGCTCGCGCGCGACCTGATCCGCTCGCATACCGCGCCCGCGTGGATGGGCCTGCTGTTCGCAGCGGCGATCATCCTGCCGTCGAGCGTGCTCACGCGGTATATCAAGATTCTGCTCGCGCGCGGGTCCACTGGCAGCGCGCTGTCGATCGCGGCGGGACTCGCAACCTACGCGCACATCAAAACCTTCGCGGTCATCAGTGCGGGTGCCGTTGTCATCGCGAGCTGCGTGGGCGGTGCGCTATGACTCATCTAGCAGTGCTCAGCGTGCGCGCGATGCAGTGGGCTCTCGCCCTTGCTGTGATTGTATTCGCCGTGTGGACAGCCACGGTGCTCGGCGGGTGCGCTGCGTTTGCGCCACAGCTTCGACTCGTCGAGCCTGCGTTGGTCGACGATCCCAAATTCGGGTCGTGCGTTCAAACGGGGACAACGCTCACCGCACGCGAGACGCAGTTCGCGCTGCTTACCTCCATCTGTATGCAGCGCGTTGGCGATGCGGGTGTCGCGCTCGAACCGCCGGAGCCCGTGAGCCCACCGAAGCCGCCGACTGACGCGGGGGTGGAGCAATGAGTACAGCGCTCAAGGATCTCGATCCGGGCTGGGAGACGATAGACGGGCGCGTTGTGGGCGTGTTGTTCCAGTGCCCACACTGCCGTGGTCAACACGTGCTCTGCTATTTTGCGAACCCGCCCGACGGCGGACCGCCGATTGATCCCAGTGTCGATCCAGGCATCTTCCGGTGGCGCCGCACCGGGACGACGTTTGACGACCTGACGCTCTCGCCCTCGGTTGACGGTTCGCGCAATGGGCACTGGCACGGGTGGCTGGAGAATGGTCTGTGCACCGACGACGCGGGCGCACCGTGCGTACGCGCGGGGACGGTGCGGCAATGAGCGCGCTCGCAAGGTCGCTGATGATGCTGGCCAGCGCGTTGCATTCGCAGCGCGACAGTGGCGTAGACAGGTTCGGATTCCCGCTGCCAAAAGCGCCGCCAAAGTCAGTCCGCAGCGCGGAGGAGTCCCGTCGGCGAATCGCTGCGGCCGAGGCAAAGCGCGCGCGCAAGAACGCTCTGCGCGCGAGCCTTCGATGATCCGCACCGTCGCATTCGGCTCGCTCACACTTTTGTCCTGCGATTCTCGCGGGATTACACAGAAACAAGGAACAAGTAATGACTGACAGCAAACGGAAAGCGGCCCGCAAAATCGCCACGATTGGCGATCGAGTGATTTACGCATACGACGGACAGCGACGCCTCGCCCTGGTGTTGTGGGTCGATCAGCACGGCGACAGTCCCGCGCGCTATCGCCTCATCGCGTGGTCTGACGTGGACGGCTCGCAGGAGTTCATCCCCGGCGCGGACCCGGACTTTTGCGAGAGGCTCGGTCAGTGATGATTGATATGACAACCGCATGGCCAGCCGCACTCCCGACGGGAATCTGGATCCAGCTCTACCTTGGATCGATGCGCAACATCGATGTCGCACGTATGATCGCAGAGGCGAAGCGGCTCAAGTGCGGCGTGGTATTTCACGGCGCGACCAACCACAACGCGCTCGCGCAATCGTGCCGAACCGCACGCGTGCCCTTTGCGTTCTCGTTCGGTCTCGACGGATCAGGGACGGGCGCAGAGAAGGGCGATCGCGTCGGCAAGGCTCTCGCGTCGGTGACTGATGTGTCCTTCGGCGTGCTCGACGCAGAGGGCGCGTGGGACAGCCACACGGGACCCGACGACCACACCGACGAGCGCAACGCGCTGGACCTGATGAAAGCGCTGCGAACTCGCGTGGGTCGCCTGGTGCTCGGTGACCAGGGTTGGTTTGCCATGGAGAGCCACGGCGACGAACGCAAGATCGCAAAGCCGCTCGGCGAGGGCGGAGTCTTCGCGGGCTTCCCGTCGGATGAGTTCGCCAGCGAGCTCGACTTCAGAGCGCCGCAACTCTACTTCCGCAACGACTCTGGCGCGAACGCTTACGCTCGATGGCGGGCATGGCATGAGCGCGACTGGGCGCAGCATGAAACATCATTGGCTCGTCTGGGACTCGTACGGCCGCGTTGCTGGACGCTGCAGGGCTACGGTGGGACGCCGCACCGCGAGCGTCCGCAGGATCTAATCGACGCGCTGTTGCGCGGGCGCGATCGGCTCTCGATCCTGTGGTGGGATCAGGAGTATGGGTCGCAGTGGGCGACCACCGCCATCGTGATCGAGGCGGTACGCCGGCTGATCGACGGTGGCCATGCGCCCGTTGGTCGCAGCTCGGTCGATTGCGTGCGATCGTGGCAGCGCTCGCTCAACGTCGCCGATGACGGCGCGTGCGGTTGGCTCACGCTGACACGGGCGGGTTTCGTCAAGCCGTAGCTCCGCACTTGCAGTAGGCTGCCAACGCTCATGCTGCGGGGGTCTAACAGCGACCAGCGCGGAAATCCCGCGGCCAATTGTAACAGTCACTCGCCCCTTGCTTCGGCAGGGGGCTTTTTGCGTTGGTGCGGCTACGGGTCGAACCGCTCGACGGCTGTTTTCAGCAAGCCGATCGCGCACTGTTGGGCTGACAGCCCGTTGAGGTCGCCGAGTTTCGCGAGCCCGGTTAGAAGCCACGGCTCAACGCGCAGCTTGAGCTGTGTGGTGCTGCGCTCGGACTCAGCGACGTTTTTTGTGGGTGTCTTGCGGAAGCCCGTCCAATCGATTTCGTGCGCCTCCAGCACACACCGGGCGCCATCGGCGACGGGCAGAGCACCGCGCATGTGCTCGCCCTTTTTGACGCGTGCGAGCAGCGAGCGCCAGCGCAACACGCCGTAGGTGTGCGGGTACGCCTTCGCAACGCGTGGGTCGGCGACGCTGAACGCGCCGTTGGAGCATGCGTTTTCGCCGCAGACCGCACCACTCGGCTCAGTCCATAACCGCACGCCGTAGGCGCCAGCATGGTACCTGCTGTCAACGCGCACGTCTGCGACACTCTGCCCGCCCGACGTTGGCGTGTTGCCGCTCGTGATGGCGCCTGCAGCGCTCTCCCATCCGCGCAGCACGAACACGTCGTTGAAGGGTGTCCGACCCTCGCGTTGCGGTAGGTCGCGCCAGTCGCCGCCGGGCGGAATCAGCGAGAGTCGCAGCCAGTTGAGCGCGCTGATCTTTGGTAGTCGGTGCATCGGTCCCGCGCTCGGATCACCAGGGAGCGGCAACGTCTCAAGGATTTCGCCGCAACCGCGAACGCGCTTTTTGACTGGCTGATAGAGCAGCGCGCTGCACTTGCTAGGCAAGCGAGCGACGAGCAGAAAACGCGTT
>JAYTTR010000042.1:0-2993 GCA_043744935.1 Gemmatimonadaceae bacterium | reverse complement strand
TTCCGCCCACAACTCGAAGGAGTCAGCCATGCAGTACGCCATCCTGATTTATGACAACGAAGCCGTGCTCGACGCCGCACCAAACGACATGACGCACGCTTACCATCTGTACTCCAAAGCACTGATCGACGCTGGCGTCATGCGCGGAGGCCACGAACTAAAGCGCGTGAAAACTGCGACATCTGTGCAGGTTCGCAACGGCAAAGTGCACATGACCGACGGTCCTTTCGCTGAGACACGCGAACAATTGGGCGGCCTGTATGTAATCGAAACGCCCAGTCTCGAAGAGGCGCTGGATTGGGCGGCGAAATGCCCGAGCGCAAAAATCGGTACCATCGAGGTTCGGCCACTTCAGTATCTACCGACGCCGGTCCCCGAGTGAGCACCGAGTCGGCGTGGTAAACGCCATCCTGGAGGGCATCGCGCGCCGTGAAGGCGCGCGTGTGCTCGCCTCGCTCATCCGCACCCTCGGCGACTTCGATCTAGCCGAGGATGCGCTACAAGATGCGTATGCGCGAGCGCTGCAGCGGTGGCCTGGCGCCGGCGTTCCAGATCGACCAGGCGCGTGGCTCCTCACGGTGGCACGGCGCGCAGCATTTGATAGACTCCGTGCGAACCGTACGGTTGATCTACAATCGTCGCATGATGTCACACTTGATGATGCATTGCGCGTTGCACCTATCGAGTATGACGACACGCCGAGTGACGATCCTGTACAACGGTCTGGTGTTGAGGATGATCGTTTACGTCTCATCTTCACGTGCTGTCATCCAGCCATCGCACCAACGGCGCAAGCCGCACTGGCGTTGCGTACGCTATGCGGTTTGGAAACACGCGAAATTGCGCGTGCCTTCCTCGAACCCGAAGCTACGACGGCACAACGACTCGTGCGCGCGAAGCAAAAAATTCGTGAAGCCGGCATTCCGTTCGCCGTGCCCGATCGCGACAAACTTGCTGAACGTACCGCTGTCGTTCTCGGCGTGATCTATTTGGTGTTTAATGAAGGATACGCTGCAACGGAGCACGTCTCCTTTGTTCGCGCCACGCTGTGCGCGGAAGCGATTCGCCTGGCGCGGCTTGTGGTCGAACTGCTGCCCGCCGATGGCGAAGCACGCGGATTATTAGCCCTGCTACTGTTGACCGATGCGCGACGCGCATCGCGGTTGGACGAATGCGGAATGATCGTGCCGCTCGAACTCCAGGATCGCGCACGGTGGGACATCGGGCAGTGCGACGAGGGCATCGCGCTCGTCGCACCCGCACTTGCGGAGGGCGCCGGTCCGTATCGCATCCAAGCGGCAATCGCGGCGCTACATGCAGAGGCGACAACAGCCGCGGACACTGATTGGCTGCAGATCGTTGCGCTGTACGCGGCACTTTTGCAGCAGACACCAAGCCCCATAGTTGAACTGAATGCTGCTGCCGCGCTTGCGATGGCCCTTGGTCCGGAACACGGACTGGTGTGGATGAACCGTCTGGCAAATGCGGGTCAGCTCAAAGGATTTCACTTGCTCCCCGCCGCGCAGGCCGACCTTCTGCGTCGGCAAGAACGTTGGGCCGACGCGGCGGATGCATATCGCGCCGCGCTGCAACTGGTGAAAGCGCCGGCGGAGCGACGGTATCTGGAGTGGCGACTCTCTGAGGTGATAGGGGTTAGGGATGAGGGGGTAGGGATTAGGGAATGACCCGCCGGGCCTGTACTCTTCCGATGCCCTAGTCCCTACGCCGTAGTCCCTATTCCGTAGTCCCTACCCCCTACTCCCTCATCCCTATCATCACACAACACGATCGCGACCGCGCCATTGCGCGTTTGTCCGATGCGTTCGCGCAAAACGCGCTTTCGGTCGAAGAGTTTGATCGTCGCCTCGATGCGGTGTACGCCGCGTCTGCGAGCACCGATGTCGCTTCGCTATTGGCGGATCTTCCGGTTGCAGTCACTACGATTGACGAGCTCCCCAGTGCCCTCACGGCGCATCGCGTCACGTCCGTCCTTGGCAACATCGAACGTAAAGGCGTGCGCGAGGTGCCCGCACGGCTCGAGGTGCGCGCCGTCGCGGCGAATATCGAATTGGATTTGCGCACTGCGCACTTTGGTGCTGGCGTCACGGAAATTTTTGTCAGGGCGTTCGCCGCGAACGTCGAACTACGATTGCCATATGGCGCGCGTGTTGAAAATCACGCAAGCAGCATTTTTGCATCAATCGAATGTCGCGACAACGATGATCGGGGCACGGGGATACACGACACACCTACCATTCGCGTGACGGGATGGGCAGTTGCCAGTAACATTGAAGTGAAAGCCACGAACGTACCAGGTATTCCGCAGGTTGATTCGGTGATGCTGCCTCACGCCAATCGCGACACACCCGAGAATCCTATGCCTCCGTACCGACCATGAGTGGTCGCACGATTCGCGCCGCCGTGATGCGCGCTCCGCACGCACCAATCAGCATCGAAGAATTAGCGTGGCCAATACTGACACCCGGCAGCGCGATGTTGCGCACAATGTATTCCGAGGTGTGTGGAACCGATGTGCATCTGCATCATGGACGACTGTCGGGTGTTCCCTATCCCATTGTGCCGGGGCACGTGTCCGTTGGACATCTTGACGAAATTCACGGCATCATCAACGATCTCGATGGTGTGCCCTTTCGCGAGGGCGATCTGGTCACGTTCCTTGACGTGCACGAGACGTGCGGCGCGTGCTATGAATGCCTTGTCACCAAACAGTCTACGCGCTGTCCACACCGCAAAGTGTATGGAATTACGTACGGCGTGAACGATGGACCGCTCGGTGGCTGGGCTGATCACATCTGGATGAAACCAGGCGTGAAGTTGCTGCGCATTCCAGACGGGATGGATCCGTCGAAATTCATCGCTGGCGGCTGTGGGTTGGTGACAGCATTGCATGCGATTGAACGCGGAGCAATCAAGCTTGGTGCGAGCGTTGCCGTGCTTGGTGTTGGTCCCGTCGGTCAAGCGGCCATTGCGCT
>JAYTTR010000041.1:0-2995 GCA_043744935.1 Gemmatimonadaceae bacterium | reverse complement strand
GATCAACCGGTGCGAGCCGTTGCCGAGCGCAAAGTTTGTTGAGTTTACCACTCTGCTCGATCCGACGCGGATGCCTGGTCAGCGTCGTTCCGTGTTGCCGTGGCCGTACACGGAAGCATTGCGCATGGACGAGGCGATGCATCCTCTCGCGCTTCTTGTCACCGGCATGTACGGCAAACCGTTGCCGAATCAAAACGGCGCACCGCTTAAACTGGTGGTGCCGTGGAAATATGGTTTCAAAGGCGGCAAATCCATCGTGCGCCTCCGTTTCACGGACAAGATGCCGCGTACCACCTGGAATGATGCAGCACCGAGTGAGTACGGGTTTTTCGCAAACGTAAATCCGACGGTGGATCATCCACGATGGACGCAAGCAAAAGAGCGTCGGATTGGACAGTTCCTGAAAATTCCAACGTTGATGTTCAACGGCTACAGCGCACAGGTGGCATCGCTCTACTCGGGCATGGACCTCAGGAAATTCTATTGAGTTCCATGAATCGCGCCGCCATCGACGTGCAACTCACGCGTATTGAACCGTGGATTCGTCGATGGCTTCGGCCGGCGTTGTGGGCGCTCGTGCTCATACCAGCGCCTGTATTGATTGCGCAGGCGCTCCTCGATCAACTCGGCGCGAATCCCATTCGCGAGGCCGAGCATTTCACGGGTGAGTGGGCGTTGCGTCTGCTGGCCTGCTCGCTCGCGGTGACGCCGCTGATGCGCTTGACGCATTGGGGATGGCTTGTTACGCAACGCCGGTTTCTCGGCTTGGCTGCATTCTATTGGGCCATTGCACATCTCAGTGTCTACATCGGGCTCGATATGTTTTTCAATGTCAGTGACATCGTCGCGGATGTGCTGAAGCACTTGTACATCACGCTGGGTATGCTGGCCTTTCTGCTCATGGTGCCTCTGGCAATCACCTCGACGAAAGGCTGGATCAAGCGACTCGGCGGTCGAAAATGGAATGCGTTACACCGGCTCGTCTACGTGTCTGCGGTGGCTGCTTGCATTCACTACATCTGGGGCCAAAAGAAGGACATTGAGGAGCCGTTGATGTATGCAGGAGTCTTTGTAGTCCTTTTTGCATTTCGTATTTTTTGGCCACGAAAAGGAAAGAAACCTCGCGTTGGTACGCCCAGTATCGATAACAAAACGCCATCGCCAGCAGTGTGACGGTTTGCTCAGAGTAGGCGTCGTGTAGCTGGAGATCGCGGAGCCCGATGCCGATATCGGCTGTCAGGGCAGCGCGTCGGTCCGTGATTGATCGCGCACAGTCGCAATCGCACCCCTACTTCGCCTCATGGCCACCACCTCCGACGTGCTCGCACGTCGATCAGGCCAGCACCCAAGCGCAGCGGTTCGCGCGTCGCAAAACATTCCGGCCGTTCCGTCCGACGTATTTCGACGGGGCTGGAACACGGTGCTGTTCGTCAGCATGATCGTGTATGCAGCGGGAATGGTGACGTGGCTGGCGGCTACCCCGTCCTCACGCGAACCACTCGGCGCGCTGCGCACGTTGGCGCCGCACGTTCTCACGATAGTCGCGACTCTCTTGGCGTTTCGCGCCGCACATACGCGAACACTCGATGATGGTGCGCGCCGATTTTGGCGGTCCGTTGGACTGTCACAGCTCTTGCTCTTGCTGACCGATGTGTGCCTGCTCCTCTCGCACGGTGGAACACGCGCGTTGTCTGATGGCGCTCCGATGCTATCGCAAATGCTGCTGCTCTATGCACTGCTCCAGTTGCCGAGTGCACCGCGTACCGCGACTGATCGCAGCAGGTTGGTGCTGGATGTGGCAACGGTGCTCGTGGGCGGCATCCTTGTCGTGTGGGTGGACTGGTATTCGGCACGTACGCATGGCCTGCTCACTGCACCGCAAGCATTCCTGCTCCCGCACGTTACCGCGATTGGAGATTTGCTCCTGATTCTGATCGCGTCGGTGTTGTGGCGGCGTACCGTTTTGCAACACCGCGCGAATGTGCTGGTGCTGCTGTCCGTCGCCCTGCTGGTACACTTTGTGGCCAATGTCGCCATTGTCGTAGAGATGACACGCGGCGACAGCACGCAGCATTGGGGTGTCGTCGCTGCACCGCTGAGTACCTTGCTCATCGCGCTCGCCGCGTGGGTGAAGTGCGCGATGTCGCAGCGCCAAGTGCGTGCGCATACAATAGCCTCGCATTCACAGGCGGGCAGTAGCCTCATTCCGTTCGTTGCGGTGGTACCAGGATTTAGCCTTTTGCTGGCCGCCGCGTTTGAGCAAACCGTACAACCACTTGGTGGACTCGCCGTTGGTGCGGCTGTGCTCACCAGTCTTGCCTTCGTGCGACAGCTCTTGTCCTCACGCGAAACCGTACGCGCGCTCCGGGAGTCGACGGCTCGCAACAATGAAGCGCGCTTTCGCGCGCTCGTGCAACACTCGAGCGATGTGATCACGATTGTAGATGCCGACAGCACAATTCGGTACGTGAGTCCATCCGTTGCCACGGTGCTCGGACATGATCCCGCCAAGCTTCTCAACACCTCGCTCGCGTCGTTGCTGCATCCCGACGATGTCGCGTCGGCGACGGCATTTTTGGCTGATCTAGCGCTCGCGCCGCTCACGCGAAACGTGGCCTTGGCGACGGCTGGTGCGCGTTCGCAGGAGTGGCGTATTGCCCACGTCAACGGAAGTTGGATGACCGTGGACAACGTAGGCACAAATTTGTTGGCGGAGCCGGTGATTGGTGGACTCGTCCTAAACACCCGAGACGTCACCGAACAAGCGGTCATCAAGCATCAATACATGCATCAGGCATTTCACGATCCGTTGACTGACCTCGCGAATCGATCGCTGTTTCTCTATCAGGTGGGCAGCGCACTCGCCCGTGCGGCACGACCCGGAACGCCAGTCACGGTCATCTTCCTCGATCTCGACAATTTCAAAACGGTCAACGATTCACTCGGACATGCTGAAGGAGATCGCATGCTGGTCGAGGCTGCGCGTCGTCTGTCG
>JAYTTR010000040.1:0-2997 GCA_043744935.1 Gemmatimonadaceae bacterium | reverse complement strand
CAGCGCAACGGCCGTATCAATAACCGGGCGCGCTACTTTTGGATTCGCGAGCTGCGCAATGGCTTCCACCACATCTTTCTGCAGACGCGGGTTGGACGGATCTGTCGACAACAACGTGGTCATCGCACGAACGGCCGAATCGGGCTGATTGACAGCGCGATATGCGTTGGCGAGAAACTGCAGTCCAAAACGATTACGCGGATCGATCGCCACAATTTCACGAGAAATGCGCAGCATGCTATCGGCCGGTGCTTTTTGCGCATTCATCACGTTGGCCAAGCACACCCGCGAGAGTGTGGCCTTCGGATACGCCACGATACCCTCTCTCGCAAACGCCGCCGCGGCGTCCAACTTTCCGTCGCGAACACTATTGACGCATTTCTTTTCCGTCTCGAGCTGCTTGCGCGCTTCCTTGAGCTCCTTCGACAGCAGTCCGGCAGCTGCATCCAGCTTGGTGCCTTCAAATACGCCGAGTGGTTGCACCAATGCGTTGTCACGCGCCAGCACCAACGAAGCCTCGATCTTGTAACCCGTTGCCGTTTTGGTGACGTTGCCTGTGAGATATTCATCGGCACGCATGAGATTGGCTAGTGCGCGTGCGTCGTGCGCCTGCAGCGGCTCGGCAATGGGAAAACCAGAGGCTTCGAGATATTGGTTGATCTCGGTCTTGGGCAGCACATAGACCTGCTTGAACGGGAACTCGTTACCGATGCGAGAGCGCACGGCATCCGCCGCGAGTACACCAAGTCCCTTCTCCGAGCCTTTGAACACCGGCACTAAAACGCGGGTTGCCCCCGGGTCAGGCACCCGATTGTACGTACCTTGCGCTGCAGCGACTGTAGAGGCTGCGATCGTACCGCAAACCGTCAGACCCAACCCGACCATCGCCTGAAAATGCCGTGTCAACAAAGTCGTAACCTCCGCACCAAGTAGCCGTAGGTCTCGGACAGGCATCGAGTAAAACTCGAATGCTGCCGAGGAGCGAGACAACCCGTTGGCCGTGCGCGAGCCAAGTCGGGTCGAGGGGGTCAACTGCACAAACTGATACTGGCCGGAATGACTCGCAAGGCGATCGCGAGCGTTGGACCCTTGGCGCTAGTGGGCGAAGAGGGACTCGAACCCCCGACATCCTGTGTGTAAGACAGGCACTCTAACCAGCTGAGCTATTCGCCCTGACGCTACCGTGCGCAACATACACGCCACGCGACAGCTCGTACAATCCAACGAGCGACTCAGCCCTTCAAAATCGCGAGCGGCACCAGAACGATATACCCGACGACAAGCAAAATGGGTGCAAGCGTCTCGCCGCCGCGGGCAAGGTCGACATAGCCCGCCAACAACACCAACAGCGCTGCTCCCCAGAACAGCAGCGCACGCGAACGATTTTTTTCGATCTCAGTCATAACTGGAGGATATCGGATTCGGAGGCGGGCGGCAACGGTGTGGGGACAGCGAGCAAGGCGTCCAACATACTTTCGCGGGCGGCACGCTCCTGCGCTTGGTCAACCGCGCGCATCGCCTCGAGGCGACGCCGATCACGCCGACGACGCATCCAATACAGCGGGCCGATCAGCACTGCGAAAAACGCGAGCACGACAGATATGTCCGTGGCGAATGCCAGCGCACCGTAACGTCGGTGCGTTTGTTGTTGCCAGTGTTTTTCGAACTCCTCGCCCGTCATGCCGAACGCACGTCGAATCGCAGGCTCCATCGCGCCTGATTCCTTCCAGTACGCGAAGAAATTCGCAAGCCCGTGCTGCGCGTCGAGCGACGACATGTCGTCGACCACCTGATAGGCGAGTGCATAGCTCCACTCGGCGCGCGTGGCCCCGTGTTGAAATCCTTCTTCCAATGCTGTCAGCGAGGGCATCGCATGCCACACCATGCCAATAGATGTGGCAAATGCTGTTTCACGGGACCATTCGCCCGCGGCCACACTGGCGTAGCCTTCATCGAACCAGCGCGGTGGCAAACGCCCCATCGTTTCGTGTAGCGCGAGATGCGCTAATTCGTGCCGCAGCACAACAAGTGGGTCGCCCGCATCACTGCCTGCCTTGCCGCCCTGCATCACAATGCGGTGTTGATCGGGGATCGCGATCGCTGCGCCCCATTCCGGTGCATTGGGCCCCACCCATTGGCGAAATCGCGCCGCGTCTGGTGCGACGGCAATCAGGACGTGTGCGAGAGGCTTCGGCAATCCAGGAAATGTGTCACGCACTTGCGCGGCGGCTAAAAGCGTTCGCGCCAATCGTTCGTCACCACGCTCGGCCACGATCGTGAAACGGCCGGCGTCGAGACGCACTCCAACCGGTGATACAATAGGCGGTGCGGCCAAGGGATGTACTGCAGGCGCTTGCGGCGCTGCTGAACGCGACGCAACCGCACTGGCGATGAACGCCAGCACGCCAATACCTAATCGACGCGCGGCGGTGCTGCCCCTGCGTCTACTTGCTCCACTATCTCCGCGCAGCGCTTCCCCCATGGACTGAACTTGTTCGCGTTCGCGCCTTGCCGCCACGCATTCATTGCGCCAATCCGATCACCAGCGAACCATCGCGCACGCCCCATTTCATACCATGCCTGCAGCAAGTTTGGTCCGAGCTCCAGCGCTTTGTGAAAGAACAGTTCTGCATCGTCATACATTTCACGCTCGCGATACACCATTCCCAAATACAGGTGTGCGTACAGCGTGGCCTTCCGATCATTGTCAAGGCGAATAGCGCGAGAGAGGTGCTCGATGGCTTCGCCGTAGATCTTCTTGCGCAAGCAGATGTAACCGACATTGGTACGCGCCAGCGTGTTCTGCGGATCGCGCATGAGCACATTGTGGAATGTGAGCAGCGCGGTGTCGTATTGCTCTTGCAGCATTTGCGCCCAGCCGAGCAGCGACTCCGCTTCGCTGTTGCCGGGCGATAGTTCGAGGGCGCGATGCAGCGCTTCTTCAGCACCCGGTGCATCACCGAGCGAGAGTCGCGACCACCCTTTCTCAACATACGT
>JAYTTR010000039.1:0-11759 GCA_043744935.1 Gemmatimonadaceae bacterium | reverse complement strand
GTTGCTCGATGCGCACGATGCATTGGAGATCGCAGCGGCGGCATTGCGCTTGTACGAAGGGGCGCGTCGTGATGCAATCACGTTGCGCGCGAAAGTTGCCAATGCAGCGGCCGTGCGATCGGCGCCTGCACCACGTGGCGGGCTGCAGATGGTTGGCGGCGGCAACGCGGGCAGCTCGAGTCCATCGGGCAAACAGCGTGTATTTCTTGCGGTCGGAAAGCGTGACAACGTGCGTGTTGGTGACGTCGTTGGTGCGGTCGCCAATGAAGTGGGCATCCCTGGTGAGCGGATTGGCACCGTCGAACTCTTCGAATCGCACTCGATCGTGGAGCTCGGTCCGGAAGACGCCGCGAAGGCTGTGGAAATTCTCGCGGACATCACGTTGCGTGGACGTCGACTTAGTGCGCGCATCGATGATCGTCCCGCAGATGGCGGTCGTGAGCGTCGCACGTTCGGTCCACCGCGCGGTGACAAGCCCCGCGGCGATCGTCCGTTGCGGGGGCCCGATCGCGCGGATCGCGGCGCGCGTGGTGCGGATCGCAGCACGGAGCGCAGTGCCGAGCGAGGACCACGTGCGTTTGATCGCGGTGATCGTCCCGATCGACCGGCGCGCAGCTTTGACGGTGCTGATCGCAGTGAACGTCCGACGCGTCCGTTCGACAGGCCGTCGTCGCCACGTCCGATGCGTGATGATGATCGCGGAGCGTCAGCGGGTCCGCGCTCTGGACCGCCGCGCAGCGAATCCACACGCGGAGCGCCTCGCGCTGATGACGTGCGTCGTGCATTTGGTGATCGACCAGCACGAGAGCGTGCCGAGGGCACGGTCGAGTGGTCCGAGCGCGGCGAGCGCATGAAGCATGCGAAGCGCGCACCGCGTCCGTCCGAACCGGATCGCGACACCGAGGGATGAGCATGAACGGCAGCTTCCAAACCTCCGGTGGATGGATGGAGGTGATTGCAGGCTCGATGTTCAGCGGCAAGACGGAGGAGCTGATGCGTCGCGTGCGACGAGCGACCATCGCGCGCAAGCGTGTGCAATTGTTCAAGTCGCATCTCGATGATCGCTACGGGGGTTTGTTGGCGATCTCGAGCCATGATCGACGAAGTATCGAGGCAATTCCTGTGGATTCGGCGGCGCAGATCACCCTGCGCCTCGATCCTGCTGCCCAAGTCATCGCCATTGATGAAGCACAATTTCTCGATCACGAAATTGTGCGCGTCGCAACAGCATTGGCCGAACGCGGTCGACGCGTCATACTCGCCGGCATTGATTCGGATTTTCGCGGTGAGCCGTTTGGGTCTATGCCACAACTGATGGCCGTCGCCGAAGTGGTCGACAAACTGCACGCGATTTGTGTGCTGTGCGGATCACCGGCGAGCCGTAATCAACGATTGATCGATGGAAAGCCGGCACCGTTTCATTCGCCAACCATCATGGTGGGCGCGGCCGACTCGTACGAGGCACGCTGCCGTGCGTGCCACGTCGTGCCGCGCGGTGATGACACTCAGCAACAGTTGCTATAGGTCGGTCCTGTGACCCGTTGAAGGGCTGCCGCGTCTACTGGCTGATGCTGGAACTGCGCTTCCCTCTACCCCAATGGATTGTCGCATGGGCGTGATCGCGACGCTCCTCGCACACGAACCTCGGCTTGCCCGACTGCGTACTGCAGCGCGCGACCGATACCGATTCGTCACTTGCGAGGACTGGACCTCTTTGACCCGCGCTTGCGAGCGCGGCCCGATCAACGTCGTGGTCTTTGACCTCTACGTGGATGGCCGAGCCGACTTCGAGCGTGTGCGGCAGTTGCGCGTGCGGG
Source organism: Gemmatimonadaceae bacterium (assembly GCA_043744935.1). Taxonomy (GTDB): domain Bacteria; phylum Gemmatimonadota; class Gemmatimonadetes; order Gemmatimonadales; family Gemmatimonadaceae; genus Gemmatimonas. The sequence continues at coordinate 9,942 of JAYTTR010000039.1, read as the reverse complement.
TGCCGCGGGCGGCGCTCGTCGCGTATGTCGACGTTACCAAGGAACGTGCGCGTGACATGTTTGACGCCGGTCGGTGTGGCATTGACGTGCTGGTAGTCGCGGACGAGTCCGACACACCCGCGATTCTCGCCGCATTGCTCGATCAGGCTGAAGCGCGCAGCGTTTCGAGTTTGCTCAAGCCACATCTTGCCGGGCTTCGCAGTGTTGTGCGCGACGCCGTGATGCTGTCCGTTACGCGCGCTCACGAGCGCCTTACACCCGACAGCTTGGCGCGGCTCATTGCCGTGTCGCGCCGATTGCTCTCGAAACGTCTGGAAGGCGCGCAGTTGCCACCGCCGCATCAAATGCTGACGTGGGGTCGATTAATTGTGGCCGCGAGCATGTTGGAAGACGGGTCGCGGAGTGCGGACGGTGTCGCCAGCGCTTTGGATTTTCCGTCCGGCAGCGCATTTCGTAACACGTGTCAGCGCTATCTCGGCTGCACACCACATCAAATTCGCGTGCGTGGTGGTGCGTCATGGGTCATTCAAGAATTGCTCGTCAACCGCGAGAAGCGTCGCGAAATCCACGATCACGAAGATGATATGCAGGATAGCGCCGCGGCTTGACCGCACCGCACCAGAGAGAAACAGAGGGCTCATGGCGATTGCTTGGGCCCTCTAGTTTTTGTAGGTTGCTGTTGATGCTTCATCTCGGATTGACGGGCAACATTGCAAGCGGGAAAAGCGCCGTAGCTGCGCTGTTAGCCGCGCACGGTGCAACCATCATCGACGCCGATCTTTTGGCGCGCGAGGCCGTTGCCCTGGGCACTGATGGATACGCTGCCGTGCTCGCGCACTTCGGTCCGACGGTGTTGGCGGCTGATCAAACACTCGACCGTGCCGCGCTCCGCCGTCGCGTGTTTTCCAATGCGGCCGAGCGGGACGCGTTGAGCGCGATTATCCATCCGGCCGTTGGTCGGCTGCGCGATGCACGGCTCGTCGCCGCGCGCCACCGTGGCGATCACGTCGTGATCTCGGACGTACCGCTGCTCTTCGAGGTTGGGCTTGAGCATGCATTCGACGGCGTCATCGTCGTGGATGCACCGGCCGCGTTGCGGCGTGAGCGACTGATGCATGATCGCGGACTCCCCGAGTCGGAGGCGCAGGCCATGATGGATGCGCAGTGGCCCGCCGAACGGAAGCGTGCCTTCGCCACGTGGGTCATCGACAACGACGGCTCACGCGACCAGCTTGCAGCACGAGTGGCCGACGTATGGCGCTCGATTCAAACAAATCTCGACGGTGATGCGCGGTTGTCGTGAGTGTCACCAACGTTCCTTCAACACCATCGGAGTTATCGTGTCGAACATTCCTGCCGACCTGCGCTACACGAAAGAGCACGAGTATGTGCGCGTGACAGACGACGCGTCGATCGTCGCCATCGGCATCACCGATTTTGCGCAAGGCGAGCTCGGCGACATTGTGTTTGTTGAACTCCCGAAAGTGGGAACGACATACAAAACACACGACGTGTTTGGCACGGTCGAAGCTGTCAAAGCCGTCTCCGAACTCTTTATGCCAGTGGGCGGCGAGATCGTGGCGGTGAACGAGCGCATCGACGGCGAGCCCGCGTTGATCAACACAGACCCGTTCGGCGACGGTTGGATGATCAAGGTGCGCTTGGCGCCAGGATCTGATGCAAGCTTGATGTCGGCGACGGACTATAAGACACTTGTTGGGGATTAGGGATAAGGGATTAGGGATTAGGGAAGGATTGGCGTTTATTAGGGAACAGCTCCACGCGGCGACTATTGCCACGTGGAGCTGTTCCCAAATCCCAAACCCCTGATCCCTAATCCCTACTTAGCCCCTCGTATTCGGTTACCGGAGGGCACGCACACACCAAATTGCGATCGCCAAACGCACTCTCGATGCGCGCCACCGTTGGCCAGAACTTTCGCTCGCGCGTCCACGCCGTCGGATAGGCCGCCTGCGCACGCGTGTACGGCCGATCCCAATCGTCGCTCGTGACATGCGCGGCGGTGTGTGGCGCACGTTTCAGCACGTTGTTCTCGCGGTGCGCCACGCCCTGCTCCACCGCAGCGATTTCCTCGCGAATGCTGATCATCGCCTGAATAAAACGATCAAGTTCCGGCTTTGACTCGCTCTCCGTCGGCTCGACCATCATCGTGCCAGCGACGGGGAATGACATCGTTGGCGCATGGAATCCGTAGTCCATCAACCGCTTTGCAATATCCTCCACTTCTACGCCCGCCACACTCTTGAACCCGCGCGTGTCGAGAATGCACTCGTGCGCAACAAGCCCGTTCTGACCGCGATACAACACCGGGTAATACGCTTCCAACTTCTTCGCGACATAGTTCGCGTTGAGGATCGCGATCTTTGTTGCGAGCGCGAGTCCTTCACCGCCCATCAGACGAATGTAGACGTACGAAATTGGTAGAATGCTCGCACTTCCCCACGGCGCTGCTGAGACCGGACCGATCGCCTGCGTGCCCCCGGTCGGGATGATGGGATGCGTTGGCAGGAACGGCACCAGCTGCAACGCAACGCCGATCGGACCCATGCCTGGTCCGCCGCCGCCGTGCGGAATGCAAAACGTTTTATGTAAATTGAGATGACATACGTCGGCGCCGAGATCGCCAGGGCGAGAAACGCCGACCATCGCGTTCATATTTGCGCCGTCCATGTACACCTGACCACCATGCTGATGCACAATCGCCGTAATTTCTTTAATGCGGGCCTCAAACACACCATGCGTTGACGGATACGTCACCATCAACGCTCCGAGATCGGAAGCATGCTCCTCAGCCTTCACACGTAAATCGTCGACATCAATGTTGCCGTCGGTGTCGGTCTTCACGACAATCACGTGAAAACCCGCCATCACCGCGCTTGCCGGATTCGTGCCGTGTGCAGATTGCGGAATTAGACACAACGTCCGATGCGTATCGCCCCGCGATTCATGATACGCGCGAATCACCAGCAAGCCGGCGTACTCACCCTGCGACCCAGCGTTCGGTTGCAAGGATACACCCGCAAATCCGGTAACCTCGGCGAGATCCGACTCGAGCTCGCGAAACAACTCGGCATATCCTTCCGCTTGCGATACGGGCGCAAACGGATGCAACTGCCCAAACTCGGGCCACGTGACCGGAATCATCTCCGCCGTAGCATTGAGCTTCATTGTGCACGAGCCGAGCGGAATCATCCCGTGTACGAGTGAAAAATCACGCGCCTGCAACGAGAAGAGGTAGCGCAGCATGTCCGTTTCGCTGCGATGCCGATGAAACACTGGATGCGTGAGGAATGACGACACCCTGCGGAACCGTTCGTCGTACAGCGAATCGACGTCTGCGGCAACGTCATCAACACTGAAGTCGGCCGGGGCGCCGCCGTTGAACACGGCCCACAAATCCGCAACGTCTGCGGCGGTGGTCGTTTCATCGAGTGCAATCGTTAACGTACCCGCCTCCAGCACCCGCACGTTGAGCTGTCGCGCATCGGCGGCGGCGAGAATATCCGACTCACCGTGAATGCCAACTTCGATGCGCACGGTGTCAAAATAGTGTTCATGTGTGATCGCGAAACCAAGACGCTCAAGCCCTGCCGCCAACGTCGACGCGTAACGATGCACGCGTTCCGCGATGCGAATCAGTCCGTCGGGCCCGTGATAAACGGCGTACATCCCCGCCATCACCGCCAGCAGTACTTGCGCCGTGCAGACGTTGCTCGTCGCTTTCTCGCGACGGATGTGTTGTTCACGCGTCTGCAATGCCATACGCAGCGCGGGTGCGCCATCCGCATCACGCGAGATGCCAATGATGCGACCTGGCAACAATCGTTTGAATTCGTCGCGCGTTGCAAAAAACGCCGCGTGTGGACCACCGTACCCCATAGGTACGCCAAAGCGCTGCGTATTGCCAACCGCGATATCCGCACCCCACTCACCGGGCGGCGCGAGCAAACACAACGCGAGAAGATCGGTCGCCACAGTGACCAACGCATCCGCACTGTGCGCGCGTTCACACAATGCGCGGTAGTCCACCACCGCGCCGTCAGTTCCGGGATACTGCAAGAGCGCGCCAAATACCGTTTCGTCAAACACGAAGTTTTGCGCAGGCTGCACAACGACGTCAACGCCGCGCGCGAGCGCGCGCGCCTGCACCACCGCGATCGTTTGCGGATGACAATCCGCCGCGATGAAATATCTATTGCATGTGACACTGCCCTTCGCGTGCAGCGACAACGCCATCGCCTCCGCAGCCGCCGTACCTTCGTCCAGCAACGACGCATTGGCAATACCAAGTCCGGTGAGATCAATGACGAGCGTTTGATAGTTCAACAACGCTTCGAGACGACCCTGCGCAATTTCGGCCTGGTACGGCGTGTAAGCGGTATACCACGCCGGATTCTCCATGACGTTACGCAAAATGACCGGCGGCGTGTGCGTGCCGTAGTAGCCCATTCCGATAAACGAGCGATACACACGATTTTTCGACGCGACACGTTTGAGCGCCGCGAGCACGTCAGCTTCGCTGCGTTCAGGTCCGGTTGCCAGCGTGCCGCGAAAGCGAATGGATTCGGGCACCACGGCGTCGATGAACGCGTCCAACGATTGGTAACCAAGCGTATCCAGCATGTCACGTTGCTCGGCGATACTTGGCCCGAGATGGCGTGGGAGAAACGAGTCAGGCACAGGTGCTGCGGCCACGGCGGTGCGAGTTGCCATTCCATCCTCGAAGACCGGGCGTACACCCGATCGTTGTCGTCATCTTTGATCTGCCAAGCGGGACGTCGTTTTGTCGCCACCACTGAGTAAACTTAACCGGCGTGAACTTGGATCCCTTTCCACAACGCTGGTTGCTACTGCGGTCCGAACCGGAGCGCGGCGTGCGTAACATGGCGGTAGACGTCGCCTTGTTGGAGCGTGCTCGATCCGCGTCCGTGGGCGTCTGGCGTTCGTACTCGTGGACGCGACCAACGGTGTCGTTTGGGCGCCACGAAACCGTGCAGGACCGTTTTGACCAGGACTCATTGGCGACGGTCGGCCTCGACGTTACGCGTCGCCCAACCGGCGGACGCGCATTGCTGCACAATAGAGAGGTCACCTATAGCGCGACGATGCCCTTGTCTGCGTCCATGCCGTGGAAGCGCGCGTACGCCGCGATAAATCAGATATTACTCGACGCCCTCATCGCACTCGGCGTCGACGCCAAGATCGTGCCTGAAAACGAAATCGCGCCAACACGCCCAACTGGCCCGCTGTGCTTCGACGCACCCGCGGCCGGGGAAATTGTAGTGCGCGGCGCGAAACTCGTTGGCAGCGCCGTGTGGCGCGACCGTGGTGCCTATCTGCAGCACGGGAGCATTCTCTTGCACGATGATCAGGCGTTGCTCGTTGCTGCGGCACGGTCACCGACTATGGCCGCACCACCCGCCGCCTCGTTGGCGAAGTGCTGCGCCGTTGCACCGACATGGCACAACGTGGTCGAAGCACTTGAATCTGCACTGGCCACGCAGCACGCGGTGGACCCGTTCGTCACGACCGCGCCATTTGCGTCGTCAATTGATGCGCACGAACGTGAACTCTCGCGTCCTGAATGGATCTGGCGCCGATGAGTCGCGCGCGTCATGCTACGCATTGTTGCTTTCGCTCGTTACCCTCCAGCCTTATCATGCCTCGCGTTTTGTCGCGCCATCTCGCTGCGCTCCCATGCGCGATCGCCCTTTGCTTTGCGGCCGGTTGTCGCGGCAGTGATCGGCCGACGCCTCCGGACGCTGGCGATGTTGGCGGTACAATGATCATCGTGCAACCAGCCGAGCCTCGCACGCTCTTTCCGCCCGCAATGTCGGAAACGTCGGGCCTCGTCATCATCGACGCGATCTTTGATCGACTCGCCGAGATCGGTCCGGATCTGGAAACGAACGGTGACGCAGGATTTCAACCACGACTCGCGCAGTCGTGGACGTGGGCCAGGGATTCACTGTCGATCGCCTTTGCGTTGAATCCCAAAGCGCGATGGCACGATGGGGCGCCGGTTCGCGCAGAAGACGTACGCTACACGTTCGCCGTGTATACCGCCGATGTTGTCGGCGCCGCGAACAAGGCCGCCGTCGGCAATATCGATTCGGTGTCGGTGCGCGATTCACTCACTGCGGTCTTCTGGTTCAAACGCCGTTTGCCGTCGCAGTTTTTCGAGGCGACGTACAACATGTACATCTTGCCGTCGCACTTATTGGCATCGGTGCCGATGGCCGCGTTGGAGACGGCGCCCTTCGGGCACAATCCCATCGGGACCGGACGCTTCCGTTTCGCGAAGTGGGATCCGAACGCGCGTTTGGAAATTATTGCCGACACGGCCAACGCGCGGGGACGCGCCAAACTGGATCGTGTGGTCTGGACGTTTGCGCAAGATGCTGGTGCGGCAACGGTCAAGCTCTTTGCCGGCGAAGCCGATTTTTATGAAGCCGTTCGTCCGGAAAATCAACAACAATTGAAGGCAGCGCCGCAGTTGCGACTCGAGGACAATCGTCCGCTCCAGTACGGATATTTGCAATACAATTTGCATACGCGCGGCAAGACCATGCGGCAGGGACCGCCGCACCCGGTGCTCGGAGATCTCTCGGTGCGACGCGCACTGGCGATGGCCATTGATCGGGAACGCGATGCGCGCAATGTGTTCGACGTGTTCGGGCTCGTTGCGCTCGCGCCGGCACCACGCGCGTTCATACCGGACACAAGCGCGCTCGCGCAGATTCCGTACAACCCGCCAGCGGCGCGCGCGCTGCTCGATTCTGCCGGCTGGCGCGTGAACCCCCGCGACAGCATTCGCGAACGCAACGGTGTACGTCTGTCCTTCGAAATGATGACCGCATCGTCGAGTCAATCGGGACAAACGTATACGGTGCTCTTGCAAGCACAGCTGAAAGCCATCGGCGTGGACGCGAAACCGCTCACGCTCGATGGTCGCGGGATGGGACAGCGCGTCGAGTCGGGCAATTGGGACAGTTTCATGAACACGTGGAGCATGTCGCCCGGACGCCTCGGCATGCCGCTCACGTGGAGCACGCGCGGCAGTTTGAATTTCGGTGGGTACGCCAGCGCTGCGTTCGACTCAACACTGGATCGCGCGTTGAGTACGTTCGATGCGGCGACCGCGCGCGGTCGGTGGACGCGGGTGTTTCAACAGCTGATTGACGATCAGCCTGGATTGTTTTTGTACGAGCAGCGCACGCCGGTGGCCATTCACGTGCGCATTCGCAACACACCACTACGACCGGACGCGTGGTCGGCGGGGTTGGCCGATTGGACGATTGATCCAAAGCAACGTATCGCGCGGGACCGCATTGGTCTCGGGAGCGCGCGCTGACCGGCAATGCGACGCACTTTGCACAACGCATTGCACAGCGCGTCGCGCAAGTCGTACTCGTCGTACTGGTTGCGGCGACAGCGGCCTTTGTACTGCTGCACCTGGCGCCCGGTGATGTGTATTCGACGGCCGGGAGCGGGAGTGGTATGTCGCCGGAAGTGCGCGCTACGCTTCGCGCGCATCGAGGCTACGACTTGCCAATCATGCAACAGTATACACACTGGTTACGCGCGTTTATCGGTGGCGATTTTGGATGGTCGGCGTCGCAAAATCGTTGGGTCGCCGACATTCTTGTCGATGCCCTTCCACGCACATTCGTACTCATGCTGTTGGCCTTCTGTTCAAGTCTCGCGTTGGGCATGGGTATCGGCGCGTGGCAGGGAGCCCGTGCAGAAACACGTGTGGCGAAGGCGGATGTCACTGACAAGATCGTTTCCTGGCTCACTCTGCTCGTGTATTCGCTGCCAGAATTTTGGCTTGCGCTAGCGCTGATGTTTTGCTTTGTACATTGGTGGCATGTGTTGCCCGCCACGGGCGTCGTTGGTGACGCGTACGCGTACATGTCGACGAGCGAGCAAGTGATTGATCGACTGAAACATCTCGTGCTGCCGTGGCTATCGCTCACGCTCGTTGGCACGGCAGTCTTTACCCGGTTTCAACGCGCCGCAATGCGCGATGCGATTCGCGAGCCGTTTGTGCGGGCTACCCGAGCCAGAGGTGCGCGGGAGTCGGCCGTGCGATGGCAGGCGTGGCGCACGTCGCTGTCTCCAGTGCTCTCCGTCGCGGGAATGCTCTTTCCAGCGCTCTTGGGTGGCGCCGTATTTGTTGAAGTCGTCTATGCATGGCCAGGCATGGGGTACGAGTTGCTGCGCGGTATCGCGGCGCGCGACTACGAAATGATCTCCGCCATCGTCGTGATTGGAAGCGCGATGACGTCCGTCGGCAGTTTCGTTGCCGATCTCGCACGCGAGTTTGTCGATCCGCGCGTTCGCGCCGCATGAGCACGATTCATCGTCCCATTTTCGCCCCACGAATCCTCGTACCGTTCGCCGCGATTGTCGCACTCGCCTGCATCGCCGTGCTGGCTCCGCTCCTCGCTCCGTACGCGTACGACGCACAGCTCGATATCGTCGCGCTCAAGAGTTCGGCCCCCTCTGCACAACACTGGTTTGGCACCGACACCATCTCGCGCGATGTGTTCAGCCGTGTGTTGTTTGGTGCGCGTGTCTCGCTGCTCGTGGCCGTAGCATCCGTCTCACTCGCGCTAATTGTTGGCACCACGTTCGGCGCTGTTGCCGCGCTGGCGGGTGGCTTCTGGGATGCCGTGCTGATGCGAACACTTGACGTGTTCCTCTCCATTCCCCGATTGCTGCTTCTGCTCGCGGTGAGTGCCTTCTGGTCACCGATGCCACTGGTGCCGCTCGTCGTGCTCATTGGTCTCACCGGATGGTTCGACATCGCGCGTCTCGTGCGCGGGGAAGTACACACGCTACTCTCGCGTGACTTTGTGCTGGCGGCGCGCGCGTGCGGCGTTCGTCGTCCCCGACTGCTGCTGCGACACATCATGCCGCATTTAATCTCCACGTTAACGGTCAGCGCGACGCTCGGCGTCGCCTACACGATCGCGCTCGAGGCCGGATTGAGCTATCTCGGACTCGGTGTGCAAGAACCCCACGCGAGTTGGGGCAGCATCATGCGCATGGGTGCCGCGTTCGTCGATACGCAGTGGTGGATGACGTTTTTCCCGGGACTTGCCACAATAATTGCCGTTCTCGCCTGCAATGCGCTCGGCGACGCCTTGCGCGACCTCTACGCGCAATAGAAGGTTCCCGCGTGACTTCCACTCGCAGCCAATTCAGTCCGCTCCCGGATGTGCATCACGATGCACCGCTGCTCAGCGTGCAATCGCTCTCGGTTTTTTTCCGGACGGCCGATGGCGCGGTGGCACGCGCCGTTGATGGCGTGAGCTTTACCGTCGATGCTGGCGAGACCGTGTGTGTGGTCGGCGAATCGGGCTGCGGTAAGTCCGTGACGGCGATGTCATTGCTGCGCCTGGTCGCGCCGCCGGGACGGATTGAACCCGGCAGTGCCATCCGGTTTGACGGACGGGATCTCCTCACGCTGCCCGACGAAGCACTGCGTGAGATTCGCGGACAGCACATCGCGATGATTTTTCAAGAGCCAAGTACGGCGCTCAATCCTGTTCTCACGGTTGGTTCGCAGATCGCTGAAGTGGTACGTGTGCACACGTCCGCGTCACGACACGACGCTTGGCAACGCGCGGTCGAGATGCTCACACAGGTTGGGATTGCTGACCCGTCGGTGCGCGCAAAGCAATATCCGCACGAACTGTCAGGCGGCATGCGCCAGCGTGTCATGATTGCGATGGCGCTCGTGTTGCATCCCAAACTCGTGATTGCGGATGAGCCCACGACCGCGCTTGATGTCACTATTCAAGCGCAGATTCTGGAGCTGTTGCGCGAGATGCGCGCGCAAAACGGCATGGCGTTGCTGCTCATCACACATGATCTTGGCGTCGTTGCAGAAATGGCGTCGCGCGTCATCGT
>JAYTTR010000038.1:0-3000 GCA_043744935.1 Gemmatimonadaceae bacterium | reverse complement strand
CGAAAAACCACCACGCGACACATCGTACGGCGATGTGGCCAACGATGTAGTGACCGCCGCATCGCGCGGCACGGTCGCGTCGCCAAAGGAAAGTCCGTTGAGTTGCGTGTTGTTCTGATCGCCGCCAAGTCCAAACACCGAGAACGCATCGGCCGCGCCATCGGCACCAAGCAATAACTGCACACCCGGAATCGATGCGGCCATCGCGGCGAGGTCGCCCATTTGATCCGCGCTGAGAAACCCCTGGTCGGCTGCGACTGTTTTTTCGCTGCCACCAACATCCGAAATCGTATCGCTGCGCGACACCGCCGCGCGCTCCGTCACCTGAAACGATTCAAGTGTCACCGCCGATGGTGACATCTTGGCGTTTGCGATCAGGATGTCTTCGTCGGCCAGCCGCTTGAGCTCGTAGCGACGTTGCGCAAAGCCCACCGAGGTGAACGACACCCAGTAGTCGCCTTCCGCACCCGGAAACGAGATGGTGTACCGCCCATTTTTATCGGTACGCTGAATACGGCTGACGTTGCCCGTGAGCGTCGTCGCCGTGACCAGCACACCAATAACCGGTTGCGAGTCTGGTCCGATCACGCGACCGCGGATGATATCGACCGACTGCGCCGCTACGGTCTGAGCAGTCGCCACGACCACAACCGCGAGGACGGCGGGCAAGAGAAGCAGATTTCGTATATTCACGTTCGATGTGGACGATGACAGGAGCGCGTCGTTGAGAGCGACCAAACCGGTCGCTTCACCCTTGCATCGATCACGCTCTCCCATGCTTTTTCGTTGGATGTTGTACGGCATTTTAACGACGTTTCGATCCGTCCCGGGACAAAACGCTCCTAGTCGTGACGGGTTCCACTCGTATCATGACTTATGGAAATTCTTCGCGATCCTATTTGGAACAATATCCGACTCGATCCGCTGGCCTTGGGCCTGCTCGAGTCGCCCGTATTTCAACGACTTCGCTATGTGCGACAGCTCGGGCTCGCTTTTCTCGTGTATCCGGGCGCGACGCATTCACGCTTTGAACACGCGCTCGGTGCGTATCATCTCGCCGGCATCGCGTTACGTCTGCTCGACGAACGCGGCGCATTGCGGAACATCGCGCGCGATGAACCACAGGTGGTACGTGCGGCGGCGCTGTTGCACGATGTCGGGCACTATCCGTTTTCACACGCGCTCGAAGAAATCGGAGTAACGCACCATGAAGAAGTGGCGCGCCCATTGCTCACGACGGGTCGCATCGCGCACCTGCTCGAGCAGTCATTGGGCGCCGGTGCTGCGGAGCGTGTCTCTGCGTTAGTGACGGGTTGCAGTGCAAGTCCGTTGCAAGGACTCATTTCCGGCTCGCTCGATCTTGATAAAGTAGAATATCTCAAACGGGATGCTGTGATGTGCGGTGTGCCGTACGGTGAGATTGATGTGGATCGCTTGATCAACTCCCTTGTCATCGTGCCACATCCAGAACACGGTGCGCCGACCATTGGCGTTCACGAAAAAGGACTCTCGGCGCTCGAGTCATTGCTCTTCGCCAAGTACCAGATGTTTCGCAACGTGTATTGGCATCACGCGGTGCGAAGCGCGACGGCCATGTACAAACGCCTCGTAGCCGTCGCGCTTGATTGCGGCGCCGTCTCTGCCGCCGCGGTATCGCGCTTCACCGACGAAGGGCTGTTGATTCATCTCGATACACCCGCGCTCCCGCATGTCGCCCGCACGATGCTGGATGGACTACGCACACGACATCTCCATAAACGCGCTTACGAATGTCCGGCCGCCACGCTGGGCGACGACATTGGCGAGTGGATTGCAAGCGACTATCCACTCACGCGACGCGTTGAAGATGCACTGGCTACGGAGCTCGGACTCGAGCCAGGGGCTCTGCTGCTCGACTATCCCGCCAAAACGCAAATGTTGGGGCTCGACTTACCCATGCAGCGTCGCGATGGGCGCATCGAGCAGCTGACCGCTGCAGGATGGGAAGGCGACATCAACTTGCCGCGACTCAGTGATGAGCTGTATCGGAGCGCGAGACGATTGCGTGTGTTTACCGCGAATCGCACCGCCGTGCCGGAGGACCGCATCTTGGCTGTCCTCCGGCGCGATGCCGAGGATGTACGAGAGCGGCTCGAGCGCGGTGTGTCGATGCTAGGCTAGCGGCGCTACGGTCGCGACAAGCGATGCGCGTCGGCGAGTTTGCGGCCGATGGCTCGATAAAACGCAGCGTCTAACGGTTTGTCGTCGGTTTCCAGCGCGAGTGCGCATCGCTCAAGTGCGTACAGAATGTTGCCCAGATACAACTCTGCGATTGCTCCAACGGTGTTGACCGCACTGTCAGCCACGCGACGCCGCTTTCGTTTCGCCGGTCGTACCGGTCACGCCGCTGTGCACTTGAATCACCTGCACCACGATCGCGGTGATGTTGTCAAGTCCGCCGCGGCGATTGGCTTCGGTGATCATGGCGTCAACGATACGGCCCGGCGTTTGACGCGTCTCGAGAATTTTCTTGAGTTGGGGATCTTCGACCATGCCTGTCAATCCGTCCGATGCCAATACAAACAGATCACCATTTTGCAGTTCGCCCTGCAGTACATCTGCCTCGACGGCTGCGTTGGCTCCCACACAACGGGTAATCACATTGCTATACGGATGGTAGCGCGCCTGTTCCGGCGTGAGGAAGCCGGCGTCTACTTGCTCCTGTACATAGGAATGATCTTTGGTGACCTGACGGAACACGCCATCGCGCAGCAGGTAGATACGAGAATCACCAATATGTCCGATGATCCACCGCCCTTGCCCCATCACGATGCACGAGGCCGTGGTGCCCATACCCTGTTTGTCGGCCTCGACAATCGTACGTTCGTAGATGGCCCGATTCGCTGCCTTCAGCGCATCAGCCATCAGCACGAGCGGCTCGGGCCCAGACAAATCGCGCATCGGCGCAAGATCTCTGGCCACAATTTGGACGGCCATCTCGCTGGCAACTTCGCCAGCGGC
>JAYTTR010000037.1:0-3010 GCA_043744935.1 Gemmatimonadaceae bacterium | reverse complement strand
CCCCACCAGTGCTACTGCACATTGAACTACGCGCGCCACGACGGACGTCCAACGCATATCGCACAAGCGCTCCGACACTCGTTGACACGACCAGCATCGACATCACGTTGCGTGCCGATCGCAGCGGACCGTGACCAGAATGAGCGAGCAATCCGACAAGTATCGATGCATGCGCCGCGGCTTCGTGCTGCCGCCCGCCATCATCATCACTGTACTCATCGCACTTCTCGCTGGCGCGATGGAATTCGCCGCGTGGCGCAGCACGCGTGCAGCACGTCTCGCATGGAACGGAGAACGCGCCCTGCATGCGACCGATGAAGTACTCGCCGCCACGATCGCGAACTGGAATCCTTTCACCTTCGCGAAAACAAGCATCGGCAGTCGCACGTCGCTCGCCACGCACTCAACGAATGGCGCCAACGCCACGGTCACCATCGTGCACACACACCCACTCGGCGCCTTCATTGAAGCTGACGTCAGCAGTGACATCTACGGTACCCCGCGCTCTGTACATCGTCGGGTCGGCCGCGCAGTGCAGCTCTGGCCACCACCACTTCCGCTCATCGCCACCATCACCACGCTTGGCTCCCTCCTCGCGGAAAGCGGTACAGCAATCAGTGGCGTCGATGATACAACGCTGCATGATGAATGTGGCCCCACCCGTGACACCGCATCTATAGGTGGCATCGCCGCGCGTGCAATGCACATCACGTCAATCTCCAGCGTACGCGGCGCTCCGAATACGCAAATCATTGGCGACACGATCCTCCGCACACAGTTCACAGCAGCATGGATCACGCTCATGCAACGCAGTTCCGTACAAGCGTGGCCGATGGCCGGCACAGCACTCGGCACGCAACCACCGTGGAATGCCACCATCATCAACGTGCCAACCGGCGGCACACTTGGCGGCACGTCTTTCGTGGAAGGATTGCTGGTCATCAACGGCGACTTGACGTTGGTCGGCACGTTGCGCGTTCGTGGGCTGCTGGTCGTCCACGGCGCCCTCGATGCGCGCCGAGGTCAACTCGATATTGAAGGCGCCGTGCTTGTCGCCGACGTCAACAATACGGGGTCCATGTTGGGGAACGGCGTCGCCGTCCGATATTCCCAATGCGCGCTGCGACGAGCACTCGCCACCGTTGCGATGCCAATCACACGCCCGTTTGCCGTCTGGCAAGAGCGCTGACGCATCCGCCGTGATCGTGATCAAGCAAGATGGATCACGTCTGGAGCGCTGTTAGGCCGACACTATCACACTGTCGGCAGTTGTGCCCGCTCACCCCCCTTTGATGACTGTTACCTCGTGAGAGGACGGTCGTATGGAGGGAGAATAGTCCGATTTAGACAGGTCAAAGTGTCTGGCCCCTCGCGTCTCGCAATCGCATCGGGCATATCGGCGACCATTACCCGCGTAACCCAACGTACTATGTCGTTCTTCGGCCGGAAGAAAATTACGATCGGACTCGATGTTGGATCAGGCCTCGTCAAGGCCGTTGTTATCGATCACACGAGTGGTACGCCGGAGTTGATCAAAGTGGTCATCACCCCCCTCAATGACACCGCCATTGTCGAAGGCGAAATCATGGATCACGACATCGTCGCTGATGCCATTCGCCAAACACTCGCCGCGACCGGTGTCAAATCAAAGCGCGTGGTCGCTGCGGTTGGCGGACGAGACGTGATCGTCAAGAAAATCGCCATCGAACGAGTGAAAGAAGCGCAAGCGCGCGAACTCATGCGATGGGAAGCGGAACAGCACGTGCCGTTCGACATGGAATCGGTTGAACTGGATTTTCAAATCCTCGATCCTGACGCCGACGGTCTTGAAATGTCCGTGCTCTTGGTCGCAGCGAAACGCGAACTCGTCGAAGCGAAGCGCCACCTCCTCGAAGATGCGGGCGTTACGCTTGCGGTCATCGATGTTGATGCCTTCGCGCTGCACAACGCGTTTGAAGCCAATCATCCGGACGCAATGAAAGGAACGGTGGCGCTGCTCAACATCGGCAACGAAATCACCAACCTGAATATTCTCGACGAAGGTGTGCCCATTCTCACGCGCGATCTGACAGTCGGAACACGTCGCTTTCGCGAAGATCTGCAGCGCGAGAACGGGATCGGCGGTGACGATGCGGAAACGATGCTGCGCCGTTTTGATCGGACTCCAGTTCTTGACAGTTCCGTCGCCATGCGCGGTGAAGAGCTTGCAATCGGTGTCGAGCGCGCCGCCACGTTTCTCGCGACATCGTCTCGCAACTTTGGCCAGATCCGTGCCGTGTATGCATGCGGCGGCGGCGCCCGCGTTCCCGGCTTGCTCGCTTGGCTCTCTGAACGTCTACGTATTCCGGTCCAGCCAGCGAACGCCTTGGCTCGTCTCGCGGTGCGCGAAGGCGCCATGGAATTTCTATCCACTGATGAAGTTGCCCCGCTCTTGATGCTGCCCGTCGGTCTCGCTCTCCGCGCTGCGGCCTGAGGAATCAATTCATGATGATCGAAGTCAATCTCCTCCCCGGTGCAAAGAAGACCTCTCGCGGCGGCGCCACGTTCGACATCGCCGGCACCCTCGGCAACATCAGTGGCCGCATTCGCGACCCGTGGCTCATCGGCTCGGCAGCCGCAGTCATTGTCGCCGTTGCGTCGGTCGGTGTGCTGTTTTCAACGCAGCAAGCGCGTGCCGGTGAAGTCGACACGAAACTCGAATCTGCGGTGCGCGATTCGACCCGATACTCTCGCGTCCTCGACGCACGCCGGAAGCTCACGGCCGAACGCGATTCAGTGCATCGCCAGTTGCAGATCATTCGCACGATCGATGACAATCGGTACAACTGGGCGCATATCCTCGACGAAGTCAGTCGCGCACTGCCAGCCTATACGTGGCTCACGGTGTTGGAGCAAACCAGCAAGGCACCGCTGCCGCCAGGAGCCGATACCACCCATGGAGTCGTCGCTCTGCCAAAGGCGGTCGCTGCGGGCGCCGCGAAAGATACGACCAAAAAAGTTCGCGTTATTC
>JAYTTR010000036.1:0-3019 GCA_043744935.1 Gemmatimonadaceae bacterium | reverse complement strand
ACGTTGTCATCGCCCAAGTAAGGTCACGTTTGCGGTCACGTTCACCGAGGATGGTTGTCATGGTGCAGTCGCATTTCGGTGTTGCACGTTTTTTTCATCGGTGCACACGTCGCGTGGCGATCGTGTCAACGACACTTATCCTTGCGTTAGGCGCCTGCGCGCGCGAAGTCGTGCTTCCGGCGATTACGACGGCTGAACATCAAGCAGCGTGGAACACATGGAAGGTCTCTCGCACCGCGTGGCTCTCCATTCCCGGGCGTCCCGTCTCTTATACCGGTTTGCGCTGGATCCACGAAGGGGCGAATACCATTGGTTCCGGTCCGGCCAATGCGATTCTGCTTACAGGCCGCGATGTGCCTTCCTTGGCAGGTACACTCGTGCGCGATGGACATCGTGTGCGATTCGAGCCCGCCGCTGGTGTGAACGCGCTCATTGATAGTCTACCGGCCACGGCGCAATGGGTGCGCACGGATGCCGATTCGGGCAAGCCATCGCGCATCGATGTCGGGAGTGCCGGCTTTCGCGTCGTGCGTCGCGTGGACTCGGTCGGTGTGCGCACGTTCGATGTCGACAAAGCAAACGCATCAGCGATTGCGCCGCTGACGTATTTCCCGCTCGATCCGTCATGGCGTGTGGCGGGCAAATTTGTAGCGGCTGCCAAACCTGACACACAAGCAGTTCCGACAACGGCTGGCGTCGCGGAAGTGCACATCATTCTCGGTAACGTCACGGCAATGGTGAGCGGCAAATCACACACGTTTCTCGCATTTGCTGGCAACAGCCCGACGGATTTGTACTTCACGTTTAGCGATGAGACGAGCGGCGAGGAAACGTACGGTTTTCGATTTTTGCACGCTGCGCTTGATACGCTCAGCAACGTCGTGACCTTCGATTTGAATTATGCGTACAATCCTGACTGCGCTTTTTCGAAGTTTACCACGTGTCCGTTACCGCCGATACAAAATCGTGTTCCGGTACGAATCACTGCTGGTGAGAAAATCGTGCAACATCGCTCGGATAGTGCAAAGACGGCAGCAAAATGAATCAACGACGCACGGTTGGATGGTGTATCGTGCTCGCGATAGCGGCCGGAGGCGCGTGTGATCGCGCCTCTGGCACCCTCGTTCAATCGACACCGCTCATTGCTGGTGCATCTGCACCATCCTACACCACCAGAGCGTTAACTGGCGGCGTGCTTTCATTTGGCGGCGCCGCGGCAACGGATGTGGTGTTGCTTAATATTTGGGCGACGTGGTGTACCTCGTGCCGAGAAGAATTTCACGAACTCGAGCGACTGCGTTCGGTGTATGGCGCTCGTGGATTGCGCGTCGTTGCCGTGAGCGTCGATCAGGGCGGCGATCTGAAAGTGCGACAGTTTGTCGCCGCACAAAAGAGCACGTTTCCGGTGGCACACGATCGTGAGGCGAGGATCACTTCGCTCTATGGCGTTGTTGGACTACCGGCCACCTACCTCATCGGGCGTGACGGAAAAATTAAGTGGACGCTGACCGGCAGTTTTCTTGTCGATAGCGCCGGACTCGCACGCGCACTTGAGCAAACGTTGCAGCGTTAGCATCGTGATTTTCCGCGATCCATTCTTCTACCTTGACGGAGTTGTGCATGTCGTCTAATCGACGTGTTTTCCTGCAACGCGCCACGCTCGGTGCAGTATCACTCGGCGTCTTGCCGTCTGCCCTCTCGGCGGCGCCAATGACCACTGCGCCATCGCGCGTGCCCGACCTCTCGCAGGCCGATCCCGAATGGGATGTGAGCTGGACCAAAAAGATTACCGGCAAGCACAAGGCGTTGTTTGATGTGCCCGGCGTTGCTGGTGGCAGCGGAGTCGTGCGCGCTGGACTCTGGGCCAAGCAATACGCCGACGTATTCAAGATGCCGCAGTCTGACTTGTCGTCGGTCATTGTGCTTCGACACGAAGGAATTATTCTCGCGATGAACCAGGCGTTCTGGGATGAGTACGACGTGGGAAAGCACAATAAAGTGCGCGATGGCAACGACAAGAAAACCAATAAGAATCCCGCACTGTCCGTGGTTGAAGTGGGCAAAGAACCAACGCCGTTTGACAACTACATGCTGGAGCAACAAATCGCGCGCGGCGTCGTGGTGCTTGCTTGCAACATGGCGTTTGGTGGGTGCGTGCGCATGGTGATGAAGCACGACAAACTCAAGCAACCGGAAGCGCGAGAGAAAGCCAAAGGGATGCTCATACAAGGCATTATTTTGCAGCCGAGCGGTATTTTTGCGGACGTGCTGGCGCAGGAAAGTGGATGCGCGTTCGTGGCCGCAAGCCATTGATAGGGAAGAGGGGTTAGGGGATAGGGATTATCAACTCCCTATCCCCTATCCCCTATCGCCTCTTCCCTATCTACACGGCATCGCTCAGTGACGAAAATGTAAAGTCCCGCACCTTGAGAGGCGGCATGTACACTGCGCCGCCCGCGCTCAAATTCTCCGACGCGTTAATGCGGATGGTCGAGCCAATCGCTTCCAGATTGTTCAGGAAGAAAATGGGCGATTCGTTAAATCGGAAATTCTTGATCGGACGGGTCACTTTCCCATTCTCCACCAAAAACGTGCCGTCGCGTGTCAGACCCGTATACAAAATCGTGCGCGGATCAACCGCGCGAATATACCAGAAACGCGTCACGAGTATCCCACGTTCGGTGCTCTTGATCATGTCGGCCACCGACGACGTACCGCCCAACATACGGACGGCGCGACCGCCTCCACCACCGCCACGACCACCGCCGCCCGCACGCGTAACGGGTACGCCCTGCTTTTGTGCCCAATACCGATCGTAACTGAGTGTTTTGACGACACCGTTCTCAATCCACACAACTTTCTCCAGCGGCATGCCGTCCCCATCAAATCCGCCAGTCGTGCTTGGTGAATCTTCAGGATCGGACAGCAACGTGACGCGCGGATCCACCACCTTCACGCCGATCTTGTTGCCACCGCCTTGCTTCGAGAAAAATGATCGTCCTTCGTCGGCTGCACGTGC
>JAYTTR010000035.1:0-11905 GCA_043744935.1 Gemmatimonadaceae bacterium | reverse complement strand
GAGCCGTTGCTCGAGAATGTCGATGGCGTATGGTCCGGTAATCGCGTGCATGGCATCGAACCGCATACGAAATCCGCTCGCGATGAGCGCGCGAATGGCCGCAAAGTCGAACAGTGTTTCCATCAACGCGGCGTAGGCGGCGACCGGATCAACAACGTCGATGTGCAATGCATCGACGGTTTGTACGCCGACTATGTCGAGTGAAATGATCGGCAGGTCGACGATTCGATACTCGGTGAGCGTGGCCGCGCGTTGAGCGACCGCGTTCGTGAACGACTCGGGCGCCGGTCCGCCATTGGCAACGTTGTATTTGATGCCGAAATCGCCGTCAGGGCCACCGGGATTGTGACTCGCGGAGAGAATAATTCCACCCGCGGCACCCTGTCGAATGAGATGCGATGCGGCCGGTGTGGAAAGCCAACCGTTCTGGCCGACCACCACGCGCGTGATGCCATTTGCGGCGGCCATGCGCAAAATGGTCTGTATCGCTTCCCGATTGAGGTACCGACCATCACCACCGATCACCAATGTTGCATCGGGCGCGAGCGCTGCGACGTCGAACAACGCTTGCACAAAGTTTTCGAGATAGTGCGGCTGTTGGAAGACCGTTGCGCGCTTGCGAAGCCCGGATGTGCCGGGTTTTTGATCAGCAAAGGGCGTGGTGGTAATGGAAGGCATGATCGGATGCAGGGAAATTGGAGGAACTAAACGGCGTATCAGGAAAAAGGGAGCAGAATTGTACGACACGACAATACTCTTCGTTGCGAAGTGCTGGATGAGCGCACTGCTGTTGTACATGGTCGTCTTTGCTGGCGGCGTGCTCACCATACTAAGCCCGTGTATCCGGCCAGTGTTACCGTTTGTCCTTAGGCGGGTGCGGTGTGGGTCGCTCAGGCCGCAGACACTTCGCGATAAGTCGCGCTTGTTGTTCTTGCCGTTGAAGGTGTGACGTTGTTATCGCCGAGATTCGCCGAAGTGCTATCGCGACCGCTTGTCCGTCGCGGCAATGCGCTGCTGTCGTGGAAACATGACGGAGGAACGCCGTCATCGACGAGCCCGGTCGTACCAGCCTACAGCGTGCATTGTCGATAAGCAGCGACACATTCGCTACCACCACTACGGCGAAGGCGCGTACCATGTGCAGGAACGCGTTGTGCAGTTTTTGTTGGCCGAACCAGCAACCCGCGTGGGTCCTTGATGGTAGAACCGCAGTGTTCAGGCGCGGGCCCGACGGGTAGGCTACGGCATGCCTCCTGATCGCCCTCGCACTGTAAATGATACTCGACCCGGGTCGAGTGGATCGCCGCCTCCCAATCGGTCGTTCCGCGAGCGTTTGGGTGCAGTACGAAATATTCCGCCGTTTCTCGCGCTCATATGGCAAACCAGTAAGCCGCTCACCTTGTGTACGGTACTTCTGCGGCTTGTGCGAGCCCTATTACCGGTTGCCACACTGTTTGTCGGCAAGCTGATCATCGACGAGGTAATGGCGCGGAGCAATGTCCCGGGTGCACCGATCACGCCGGGTGGTTGGCTGGCGAACGTTGCGTCGCATCGCATGCTCTGGTTGTTGGGTGCCGAGTTTGGATTGGCGGTGTTGTCGGATGTGTTGGGTCGGTTGGTGTCGTTGTTCGATTCGCTGCTCTCCGAGCAGTTCTCGAACGTTACGAGCATTCGGCTCATGGAGCACGCGGCCACGCTGGACCTCGAAGATTTCGAGGATAGTGAGAGCCAGGACAAACTGGAGCGTGCGCGGCGTCAGGCATCCGGGCGCATGTCTCTCATGAGCCAGCTGTTTGGTCAGGCGCAAGACCTTATCACCATTGTCAGTTTTGCTGTTGGTTTGGTTGCGTACGCGCCCTGGCTGATTGTGCTGCTCTTTTTATCGCTCATTCCAGCATTTTTGGGCGAGGCGTATTTCAACGAAAAGAGCTACGCGCTCGCCTACACTCGCACCGCCGATCGTCGCGAGCTGGATTATGTGCGGCACACCGGCGCCAGCGTCGAAACAGCCAAGGAAGTAAAAATTTTTGGATTGAACGCATTCTTGATTGATCGGTATCGCGTGCTCGCGAACGATTTCTATCGCGCGAATCGCACGCTGGCGATACGTCGCGCGGGGTGGGGGGGTGCGCTGACGGCGATGGGCACCGGTGGATATTACGTCGCCTATGCGTACATCGTATTCCGGACACTCACCGGTCAGTTTTCCATTGGCGATTTAACATTTTTAGCGGGCTCATTTCGTCGGCTACGCGGCTTGCTGGAAGGATTGCTCATTGGATTTACGCAAACCGCGAGTCAGGCGCTGTATCTCGACGACCTGTTTTCATTCTTCATGATTTCGCCGCAAATTCATTCTCCCGACAATCCACGCGCATTTCCTGTGCCGATTGTGCAAGGCATCGAGTTTGAAAATGTCGGCTTCAAGTATCCTGGTGCTGATCGATGGGCCGTGCGGAACATGTCGTTTACGTTGCGCGCTGGAGAAGTGCTTGCGCTTGTGGGTGAGAACGGCGCAGGCAAGACCACTCTCGTGAAACTGCTAGCCAGATTGTACGATCCCGTCGAGGGGCGAATCCTGGTTGATGGATATGACATGCGGGAGTACGACTTGAACGAGCTCCGGTCCAACACCGGCGTCATTTTTCAAGATTTCGTTCGCTACAACATGACGGCGTCCGAGAATATTGCGGTCGGTCGCATTGACGCGCGGGCGGACCACGCGCGCGTCGAGGCGTCGGCCGAACGAAGTCTGGCCAGCGATGTCATTGCAAACTTGCCGATGCGATACGCACAACAGCTTGGAAAACGTTTTCGCAGTGGCGTCGATCTTTCCGGTGGCGAATGGCAAAAGGTCGCGATTGCGCGCGCGTACATGCGAGATGCGCAGCTCCTCATCCTCGATGAACCAACGGCGGCGCTCGATGCGCGGGCCGAGTACGAAGTCTTTCAGCGATTCAAGGAGTTGAGTGTGGGGAAGACCGGTGTCCTGATCTCGCACCGTTTTTCAAGTGTGCGTATGGCGGATCGCATCCTGGTGCTGGCCGACGGGCGCGTTGAGGCATCGGGTACGCACGATGAGCTATTGGCGCAGCATGGTCGTTACGCCGAGCTGTTTGAGCTGCAAGCGGCTGGCTATCGGTGACCATCGCACCCAATCACACGGTGTTGTAGCGCGCAACAAATCGCCGGTCAATCACGCGCTTGAGCTGTAACGCCCAGCGCGAATAGCTCACCATACCGCGCCAATGCAGTACTGCGCGTCCGTCGGCTGTATCAAGAATGAACATCGTGTGTCGTTGCGGCACGAAGATGCGTATGCGGTTCAACGCACCGCTCGTGACGCAGCGCAAATTGTGCGCGAGTATCGCACCAGCGCGTACTGCATACACGCCTGATCGGGTTACCCACGGTGACGGCGCATGTGATACGCAATCGCCAGCGCCCCAAAGGGTCACACCGCTCGCGGCGCGCAGTGTTGCATCCACCAGCAAGAAGCCATCGGCGTCCGTCGTGCATCCCGATGCGCGAAAGAGCGATGGTGCCGCTGCGCCCGTGAGCCACAACGTGAGCGCACTGCAAATGCGGCGTCCGTCGGAAAGGTGCACGTCATCGGCCGTCACACGCGCCACAGTCGTATTCGTTTCGACGCGCGCGCCGCGGTCTTGCAAGAGCGCAGTAATGCGCGTCGACATGCGCACATGAAATTCGGGCAAGAGTCGCGGTGCGGCGCTGAGGATGGTGAGCGACACGGTGCGGCCGAGCGCATCGGCGCGCGCCAGTAGCGCGAAGGCGAGTTCGCAGCCTGCGGCACCACCTCCAACGACGCAGCAGGACAGTGGCGAACCACGTTCGGACGACGCAAGCAACTCGTGGACACGCGCAATCAATGATTGCCATGCGTTGAGCGGACGCGTCGCCAACGCGTATTCCCGAACACCGGGAAGCGCGTGTCCCGTTGGGACTGCACCAATATCCACCGAACACCAAGCACCGTCGATTGACGCA
The DNA here is from genome assembly GCA_043744935.1 of Gemmatimonadaceae bacterium. GTDB lineage: Bacteria > Gemmatimonadota > Gemmatimonadetes > Gemmatimonadales > Gemmatimonadaceae > Gemmatimonas. Next base: position 7,897 of record JAYTTR010000035.1, on the reverse strand, counting down.
GTGTCGGTCTGTACGTGCGCGCAAGCCTGCGTCGCGGAAATGCTCGTCACCGTGCCCTCGACAAATTGCGCACCCGCCGCGCGGCACAAGGCGACCAGATCAATACTCAGCGCGCGCTCCGCAATCACGCCGCGCAATTGCGCGGGCATCATACCCGAATACAACTGCTGCCTATTGGGCGATATGAGTACAAGCTCGCCGTCAAACCGACGTTGCGCCGCCGATCGCAACACTTCGATGTGCGCATGCCCGCCGCCAATCAAGATCAGTCGACGCGTTTCTTTCACGAAACCATCACTGGGCAATTCACCCGAGCCAACGAAAATACCAGGCGAACAGTGATTTGACGGTTGGTGTGAGCTTGCGCCGTCGCCAGGCGTCCGCACTCTTTCGCAACATCTCGCCCTGCGTTGGATACGGATGCATTGTCCGACCTATTGCGCTGAGTCCAAGCCTGGCCGTCATTGCCAGCACGACTTCTCCAATATTTTCGCCCGCATGTTCAGCGACGATCGTTGCGCCAACAATGCGATCGCTTCCCTGCGCTAACACCACGCGGCAAAACCCGTCGGTCTCATCATCAAGGTGTGCGCGATCGATGTCGTGCAGTGGAACGGTCACAACATCCACCGCACTACCGCTTGCCTTGGCGTCGTTTTCACACAGACCAACCGAGGCGACTTCGGGGCTTGTGAATGTCACGCGCGGCGTGACGAGCGCACTCGCTTTCCCGCGTCCGAAAAAGAGCGCGTTTTGTACTACGAGCCGCGCCTGAAAGTCGGCCGCGTGCGTGAACTGGAGCGCCGAACACACGTCACCAACCGCGTAAATGCGGCGGTTCGATGTGCGCAGACGATCATTGACGTGCACACCACGCTGTGCATCGAAGGCAACACGCGCCGCATCGAGTCCAAGACCATCGACGTTTGGTATCCGGCCAACGGCCAGTAACAACGCATCGGTCGATAACACTTCCACGACGCCGCGATCTCGCACGGTCACGTCGGCGAGCAATCCCGCGCGCGCGACTCGCTCAATCTCGACGTTGTGCAACACCCGTACGCCATCGTGCGTCAATGCCTGATCGATGATGGCCGCCGCGTCTGCCGTTTCGCGCGGTAAGAGCTGCGCACCGCGATTGAGCAACGTGACGCGTGTGCCAAGGCGCGCAAATGCTTGCGCCAATTCGCAGCCGATTGGGCCTCCACCAACGACGACCAAATGCGCTGGTCGTGCAGTCAACGAGAAAATGGTTTCGTTGGTGAAGTACGGGACGCCAGAGAGCCCGGGAACATTGGGTACGCTGGCACGCGCACCGGTAGCAATCACCGCACGATGAAACAGCAGGCGTCGCTCGCCAACCAGCAATGCACGAGCATCGACAAAACGACCGTCGCCAAAAAATACGTCAACGCCAAGATCGCGAAAACGCGCCGCGCTATCAACCGGTGACAGATCCGCGCGCAGCTTCCGCATCCGTTCCATTGTCACGGCGAAATCGCCATCGCCGTGCGCCACCGGTCCACCAAATCGTGCGGCTGCGGTGTGCGTCTCGTGCCATGCGCGCGCGGCGCGAATGACGGCCTTTGACGGTACGCATCCGACATTGAGACAGTCACCACCCATCAAATGACGTTCCACCAGCGCAACGCGCGCGCCGAGTCCCGAAGCCGCAGCCGCCGTGACGAGACCGCCGGTGCCGGCGCCGATCACGACTAGATGATAGCGTTTGGCGGGGGCGGGATTGACCCACGCCTGCGGATGCACGTGCTCGCGCAGGCGTTGATCGTGTGCGTTGCCGGACAACAATGTGGGAAGAGCCTGCACATGGTCAGTCACGGTCACGATGCGTGCTCCGATTCGGCAAGCGCGCGACGTGCAACGCGCGTGACAAGCGCTGTCACCGCGATGGTGGCCAGTAGCCCGAGCGCGAGCACTGTGTAGTAGCCCGCATCGCGCACCGGTGCGCCGCCACCTGTCACCGCCGCGACGTCACCGGCAAGCTTTCCGTAATACACATACAGCACGGTGCCCGGCAGCATGCCAACTGATGCGACGATGTAGTCGACCAATCGCACTTGCGATAATCCCAGCGCATAGTTGAGGAGCGAGAACGGAAAGATCGGAGAAAGGCGCAACAAGAACACAATCTTGCGCCCGTTCTGCGCAATGGCCTGATCGAGCGCGCGGAATCGTGCGTTCCCGGCCAGACGTCGCTCGACAAATCCGCGCGCGACATAACGTGCGACGAGGAATGCTGCCGTCGCGCCCAGCGTCGCACCAACGAAAACGTACGCCACGCCCGCACCGAGTCCGAAGATGGCGCCCGCCGCGAGCGTGAGCAGCGAACCAGGAATCCCGGCGACCGCCGCCACCACGTAGCCGACGATGAAGACAATTGGACCGAGTGCCCCAAGATCATGGACCCAGTTGGCAAAGATGGGCACATATCGCGCGCCAAATCGTCCAAAGAGCGCGAGCGCGGCACTGACCACAGCGACGATGACCAGTATGCGAAGCCAGCGCATGCGTCCGGTTTGCGGTGCTAGTGCGGGCAGCGGCATAAAAGTGAATGTAGAACGAGTGATTGCGGCAGAGCCAACAGTGGACGTATCCGGCGTGCCAGACCTACGCACGGCACCCGTCTGTAGATTTACGAGGCGCTCGGACCGACGAAATCCGGGCGGACAGTTGCGGCGTATTATTGGGACTCTCACCAATTAAACCATGCCGCTCCGTTTTCGTCTTCTCACGCTGTTCGCTCATACCTTGGGCGCAATCGCCGTCAGCGCTCCGACCGTGACGACGCTCTCCGCACAAAATCGTCCCATGGACCACTCCGCCTTTGACGCGCTGCTGCACGCGAACGTGAGCCGTGGCCTTGTGGATTACGACGCGTTTGCCAAGGCTCCCGAGTTCAAGACGTATCTCGCCAAGTTAGCAGCGACCGATCCGGCCACGCTGCCACGTGCTGACCAATTGGCCTTCTGGATCAACGCCTATAACGCCTACACGATTCAGCTCATCAACGCGCACGGCGAGCGCGAATCGATCCGCAACATCAACAAAAGCTACGGTTTTGTCAAAGCGTATGGCCCGTGGAAGGAAAAGCTTGCTGTGGTTGGCGGGAAAGCCTACGGGCTTGACGATATCGAGCAGGACATCATTCGGAAACGGTATCAAGAACCGCGTATTCATTTTGCGCTGGTGTGCGCGGCGATGGGATGCCCACCGTTGCGAAGTGAGGCATATGTTGGCCAAAAACTTGATGCGCAACTCGAAGAGCAGGCGCAAACATTCCTATTGAAATCGCCAACGAAAAATCGCGTTGAAATTGTCGCCAAAACGGTGTACGTCAGTCCCATTTTCGTGGAATTTCGCGACTATATCAAAGACTTTGGCGGTTCAAACGCGTCCGTTGGCAAGTTCATCGCAAAGTTTTATCCCGCCGGACCAGAACGCGAGCTGTTGAACAGTGGCGCCTTCACGGTGGTCAAGACCAACTACGACTGGTCGTTGAACAGCAAGGCCAACGGGGAGCAGAAATAGTGCCTGGTGAATTTGCCCGTGTGTCACAGTTGTACCGTATTGCGCGCAAACCGGTTGGTGATGAAGCGCGTCAGTTGCTCACTGCAAACTGGAAGGCGCTCGATGCGTCAATGCGCGTGCCGCAGCAGATGTTCGGCAAACAGGGCAACGGTTGCGGCGCGACCATTGGGGCGATGCCGCGATGCGATTTCGCGTGCCGTGGCTGTTACCTCAACGCCGACGCCAATAAAATTCCAGCCGAGTCGGTGAGCGCGATCAAGGCGCAGATGCGGGCGTTGCGACCCGTGTTGGGCAACGCGGGCAACTTGCAACTGACCGACGGCGAAGTCACGCTCCGCCCAGTAGAGGAAGTCATTGAGTTGCTGCTATATGCGCAGTCACTCGGTCTCATTCCTATGTTGATGACCCACGGTGATTCATTTCGCCGTCGTCCGGGCTTGCTCGAGCGGCTCATGGTCGAGGGTGGCCTCGTTGAAGTGAGCATTCACGTGGACACGACACAACGTGGCCGTATGGGCGAACAGTGGCGCTGTGCCAAAACCGAAGCGCATTTGAATCCGTTGCGCGAAGAATTTGCGCTCATGATTCGAGCAGCGCAGCGCGGCACCGGCCTGCCGCTTCGCGCGGCAACGACGATGACGGTCACGCGCGAGAATCTGCAGGGCGTGGCCGATGTCGTGCGTTGGCTCACACACAACACGGATGCGTTTCGATTGATCAGTTTTCAGCCGATCGCACAAGTGGGGCGGACCGAAGATGGGTACGGCGGCGGCGTTGATGTCGAGGCGCTGTGGGATCATGTGGCGCGCGGACTCAATGTGCCAGGCGGCGCAACGCGGATGGCGGAGATGGGTGTCTGGTTTGGACACCAATCGTGCAACCGCATGGTCAATGGTCTCGTGGTGCGGGTGGGCAACCGTGAACCGATTTTTCACGCCGTACGTGATGGCGAATCCACAACGGACGTGCGTGTGGTAGATGGCTTCCTGCAACGCTTCGGCGGCATCTCGTTCCGTTTGGATTCGGCGAGTGAGCGGGTCGCGCGTAGCATCGGCGTTGTTGCGGCCGCACCAGCATTCATTGCCCGCAGTGTACTGGCCTTCGTGCGGCAATGGACAGCGCGCGCGGGCGCCGGCTCATCGCTGCGCGGTTTGTGGCGCCTCTGGCGCGGTCATGCACGGATGACGTCGCTTGTCCTGGTGAGCCACCACTTCATGAACCGCGAGCAATTGGAGTCGACTGAGGGGCAGGAACGATTGGCGCATTGCGTTTTTAAAGTGCCAATCAACGGCGAGATGTTGTCGATGTGCGAAGTGAACGCACTGGGCGTTCGCGAACGCTTTTACGCGGAACTCGCGAACGCCGGGTAACCCAGTGCGTTTAAAACGCGCAGCAGTTGTGGACTATCGTTTGGGTTTTGGCGCGAGCTTTTCTTCGACTTTTCCCAGCGCTTGCTGGGCTTTGCCTTTGATTTGTTCGCCCTTGCCTTTCATCTGCTGACTCACATCACCGGTGAGTTCAGCAGCTGCGCTACGCACGCGACCTTTGGCTTCAGTCACTGCACCGTCAACGCGGTTCTTCGCGCCTTTTTCGTTCATGTCGGTCATGTCATGTCTCCGTGCTCGAATGTTCGCGTGCCCGCTCAGGTGGATCGGGTCGGCGTTTTGTCGCCGCACATATCAGATGAGCAAAATTTGGGCCGAGCGATTTCGTTAGCGTCGAATGTGTGCTCGCGCTCACTTGGGCTTTTCGTATTCTTCCGTCGGCAATTTGAACGCTTGTACGAGCTTGGGATCGCCGTCGATGCCAAGGACGCGTTGCGCCACATAATCACCGACTACTGGACCAAACTTGAAGCCTTCGGCTTGACCCACGCCGGCAATCCACGCGTTGCGTGCGTCCGGCAATCGGTCGATGATGAAATTCTGGTTTACACTCGATTCGTAGTGACACGACCGTGTCTCGATGAGTGGCGCATTCGCCAGCGTTGGGAATCGCAGCGCCACAAATCGACGTGAACCGTCAATGCGTTCCTGGCTGGCCCAACGCGTACTTGTGTCGGGATCACCTTGCAACGGATCTACCGGTGTCGCTGGCGGCGCCACGACGGATTTCGCCGGAGCGACAGCTGCCCCTGCAACGACCGGCGGCACTGGTGGCGCCGCTGGAGCGATAGCGCCGCGCACGCGAAAGCCGCGGGCATCCACCGGCAACACAGGCCAGCCAGTCACGCCGGGAAAGTTGAAGCTTGGCAAATTGGGATAAGTGAAACGGGTGTCGCCCTCTGGAACGCCGAAGTAGCAGACGTAACCCAACGGGACGCGCATCCGGTTCTCGAGCAGGACGGGAAAGAGTTTTTTCAACCAGGGACCGCAAGCGAAGACGTAAGCATCGCCGCGAATCGTCGTTCCGTCATCCATCACTACACCGTCCAGCTGCCCGTTGCGGATTGCTCCCAAATGTGCTCGGCCAATGACCAACTTGACGCCCATGGATTGCCCGATCGCCGCCACGGCTTGTGTGCTCGCGCGGGCGCGCACCACACCCGCATCAGGCTCGGTGATCGCGATCGTGATGTCGTCGGCACCAATCACAGGCCAACGTTTGCGTACCTCCGCGCCGTTGATCACTTCGTGCTTCACCCCGTTGGCTGTCCACAAATCGATGGTGTTCTTGATGAACGGTTCGTCGGCGGCACGCATGATGACGTCGCCCGTTTCATGAAAGAATCTGGTTTTAAATACCGGACCCCACTCGGCCTCAAACAGCCGCCAGCGTTCTAATGCGCTGCGGGCCCATGGCGTCCACAATTCGCCAACAGCGCGGTCTCCATAGGATGAGCGCACTCCCCGTGTTTCATCACCGCTCGTTGAACGGGAGTTGCCGGCTCCGTACGCATCAATGAGCGTCACGCGAGCACCACGGGCGCGCAAATGATAGGCGGTCCATCCACCCCATGCGCCGGCGCCGATGACGACAACGTGCCCCACGCCACTGTCGCGAGCCCGTCGCCGTGCGTCGATGCCCTGGACTGGAGCCGCGTGCGCGAACGTGCCGCTGGTGGTGCATCCTGCGGCTAGCAGCGCACTGGCGCCGACACTGGCGATTTTCAAAAATTCACGTCGAGCGATGGCGTCGGCGTCGGGCGTTTCAACGTCGGACGGAACGCGGTCGTATATCATAATGGTTAGTGGCTGAAGGGTTCGCGCGAAGATGCGAGTCGAGATGATCGACCGCAATCGATGCGTACATCCAAGTTTTCTGTGGCATACGCGTTGCGGTCACATGTACGCAAGGCATTGCCAGCCACCTGTCGCTTCCCCACGTTCAGAAGATGCCCACCAGCTTTTCCAGTTTGCGTCGATTCCGACGCGTCAGCCTCGTCATCACACTGCTGGCGGTTCCGGCCGTCGGCGCGCAGTCTCCCGTCACGGCGTCTGTCAGCGGCGCCTTTACCGACGAACAGGCCGCGCGCGGTGAAAAAGTATTTGGCGGTAAATGCGCCGAGTGCCACGAAAAAAAGGACGTGACCAATCCCGACTTTCGAAAGAAGTGGAATGGTCGCACCGCGCGAGACTTATATGAACTCATTCGCACCACGATGCCGGACGACAATCCGGGATCGATGACGCCGGATGAATATCTCGACATCGTCACGTATCTACTTAAGGTTAACGGACTGCCTTCTGGCACGACCTTGTTGGTCGCTGATTCAACAACGCTCAGCGCCACGAAACTGGATTTCCCACCCACCGCGGCCCCACCGTCGCAGCGCTGATCACCGACCACTGACTCTTATTGGGCAAACTGCGGCGCATTTTTATTATGCGCTCTGTCCCAAACGTATTGACAGTCAGAATCGGTTACCGTACCGTGACGCGTCGAGCGCGAATGCCGTAGTTGGCTATCGGTTCGCGTCATGAGTTTCTGATCCATGTCGTCAGCGCTTCCCACCGCCGGACTCCGCGCGCTTTGCGTGCGTGACCTTCCCGTCTTCGCCCATCGTCGAGCGCGAGTGCGCTCGTTCCACACGATGTACCCAGCGTTGGTGACCGCAATTCCACATACGTGGTTGCGTTCACAACGGCTGTTGTTGGTTCCGGCCACATCGCGGTGGTCGGTACGCGTTCCTGCCCAGGGGAGTAACCAGATGCATATAGGTCGGCTGGTCCAAGGAGTGACACGCACTACGCGTCGTGTGCTACGGAACTGTTGGAGCACCGCTGTGCTCGCGATAGTGAGTTTGACAGTCGTCGTCACGACGCCGGTGTTGGCGCAAGCGCCAGGATCGGTCGCGGGACGCGTCACGGATGTTGCCACGGGTGCGCCAGTATCGGCGGTGCGCGTC
>JAYTTR010000034.1:0-11910 GCA_043744935.1 Gemmatimonadaceae bacterium | reverse complement strand
CAATTCCGCGCTCGCCGATGGTTCGCAGTCGGTCAGTACGTTGGGGTTTGGCGGCAGTCCCACGCTCTCCAACTCATCGAGTAACACCGTGAGCGGTGTGAATACGCTGTCGTGGTTTTCGCCGGACAATCATCACCGGGTGAAATTCACGACGGAGCTGCGTCGTGACGCGTACGAATCAGCGCAAACGAACAATCAGTTTGGCACGTTTTCGTACAACTCCCTGGCCGACCTCGAAGCAAACGTGCCATCGTCATTCACGCGACAACTCTCGTCGCGATTACGCGATGGCAGTCAGTTAGTCGGCGCGCTTTCGCTGGGCGATGCGTGGCGTCCAACGAAAGACGTGCAGTTGCAATACGGCGTGCGTCTCGATGCCAACAAATATTTGACCGGTCCGACGGCGAATCCGGCGGTGGAAGCTGCATTTAAACAAAACAATACTGACGTACCGAGTCGGGCGTATGTGAGTCCGCGTCTGGGTTTTTCGTGGACGTATGGAACGGCCGATCAGGTGACACTGATACCCGGCATGGCGCGCGCACCGCGTGCTGTTGTGCGCGGCGGCATCGGCGTGTTTCAGAATACGCCTGGCGTGCAGCTCGTTGGTGGCGCGGTTGACAATACGGGACTGCCGAGCGGCATACAGCAGTTGACCTGTTTGGGTGTGGCGGCGCCTGCGGCCAACTGGAGTCAATACAGCGCGAGTCAGTCGTCCATCCCGACTACCTGTACAGACGGCACCAATGGCACGGTGTTTTCGAACAGTACGCCAAACGTGGTGTTGTTTGACCCCAATTACGCCGCACAACGGTCGTTACGGTCCAACTTGCAGTGGAGTGGACCCATCTTGGCGAACCGCCTCTCGGCAACGATCGATGGCACGTGGTCGCGCAATCAACATCAGGCAGGCAGCGTCGACATCAACTTTGCGGGCGCAACAAACTTCGTGCTCGCGAACGAAGGCGGTCGCCCAGTATACGTGTCGCCCTTGGCCATCGTGCCCACGACGGGACAGGTGGCGTTCCGCGATGCACGCATCTTCCCGACGTTTGGACGCGTCACGCAAAATCGTTCGGACACTCAATCGGAAACGAAACAGCTCACGGTCAGCATCCGCCCCATCGCGTTCAATTCGCAATTGTCGTGGAGTTTGGCCTACGTGCTGCAGGATGTACGGGAGCAATTTCTTGGCTTCAACAGCACCGTAAGCGATCCGCGAAGCATCGAATGGTCGCGCGGGTCATTTGGACGTCATCAAATTCAGTACAGCTTTGGGTACAACTTTTTCAACACGGTACGTGTCAGCTGGAGCGGAAATTTCCGCTCTGGAACGGCATATACGCCGGTCATCGCAGGTGACGTGAACGGCGACAGCTATTCCAACGATCGTGCGTACATTTTCGATCCGGCAAAGAGCACCGATCCCGTGGTAGCGGCGGGGATGCAGAGTTTGTTAACGAATGGTACGAAAGAAGCGCAGGCGTGTTTGCGTGCGCAGTTAGGCACGTTGGCGAATCGCAATTCCTGCACCGGACCGTGGACGTACAGTGGCAATCTGAACGTGTCTTTCAACTCGTTGAATGTTGGGTTGCCGCAGCGCGCCACCCTGACGTTGCAAGTCGGCAATGCCCTCGGTGCGTTGGATCGTGTCGTGAACGGCGCAAACTTGAAGGGTTGGGGTCAGAACATTCAGCCGCCGCAACAGTTGCTGTTTGTTCGCGGCTTTGACCCGACGACGAAGGAATTTAAGTACGAAGTCAATCAACGTTTCGGTTCGACGTTGCCAGCGCAGACCGCTATTCGCAGTCCGGTGTCCATTACCGCATTGCTACGGTTCGATATCGGTCCGACCCGAGAACGCCAGCAACTGTTACAGCAGCTTGATCGAGGACGCTCTCGACCCGGCACTAAGCCCACACTGCAGCAACTGCGTGGCTCCGGAAACATCGGTCTTATCAACCCGATGCAGCAAATTATGCAGCAGGCTGACACGCTCAAGTTGACACGACGTCAGGCAGATAGTCTCGCGGTGTTAAATCGCCTCTACGTGTTGAAGTCGGATTCGATTTGGGCACCGGTCTCCAAGTTGCTCGCGGAGTTGCCGGATCGCTACAATCGTGATCTCGCGTACGATCGCTACATCGATGCGCGCGAGCAGTCGGTTGACATGCTGATGAAGATCGTCCCCGATGTGCGGAGGCTGCTGACCAACGCACAGTATCGCATTTTGCCAACGACTGTTGCTGGCTTCCTCGACAAGCGCACGTTGAAGGGCGTTCGCTCGGGAACCGCTGGTGGCGGCGGTGTTGGTGGTGGCGGTGGTGGTGGCGGCGGGCGCGGCGGGCGCGGCGGATGAATCCGTTAACGACCGCGCGTCCGTGTCACTGGACCGCACCACGCCGGACCGCTCTGAGCGCGACTTCGAAGTTTCCTGACAACGTGTCACCTGTTCGTTCCCGATTCGCCGAGTGTCTCATGATCAACCGATCATTGCTGGTAACGATGGAGCGCGCGCTATTCGCGGCGGCGCTCGTCGCGACTCCTGTTGCCGCGCAGGATGCGAACAAGGCGCCCGCTGCGTCCGATCCGAAAGTGCCAGTCGGTACAGTTGGTCCTGTCGAATCGCGTTCAGCGTACGCGTTTAGCTCGCTGTCGATGCTGCGGTCACTGCCGGACGGTTCGCTGTTTGTCAACGATGCGCAACGTCGGCAGCTCGTCAGGCTCGACGCGTCGTTGCAGCAAGTCACCGTGATTGCGGACACCGCGGCGGCACCGCTGCCGTATGGTCAGCGGCAGTCCGGCATGCTGTCGTATCTCGGCGACTCCACAATCATCGTCGATCCAGCAACGCTGTCGTTCGTTGTATTGAACGCGCAAGGCAAGGTGGTGAAGGTGATGGCGCCACCGCGCATCAGCGATATCTACCAACTCGCTTCGATGAATCTTGGATCGAATGCGTTTGATGCACAGGGTCGACTTGTCTACAAGAATACTGGCGGAAATTTCGGCGGCGGTGGTGGTGGACCGGGTGCCGCCTTTGGTGGTGCACAACGAGCACAAGGTGGGGGCGGCGCGCCAGGAGCCGCACAGGGAGTCGGTGCGCGTGGCGGAGGCTTTGGCGGATTTGGTGGTGGCGGTGGTGCGCCTACCCCGACCGCTGTGCCAGGCGCACGGGTAGCGCCACCCGCACAACCCGACTCCGTGCCGATCATTCGCGCGGATTTCGAAACGCGTAAAGCAGATACGCTCGCGTGGATCAAGGTACCACGCACCGACATTACGATGACGACCGGCGACGACGGTAGTGTGCGTATGCTTGCGAAGATCAATCCGTTACCGCAGGGCGACGATTGGGCGTTGCTTGCTGACGGCACGCTCGCTGTCATTCGCGTGATAGACTACCACGTGGATTATTTCGCGGCCGACGGTACAAAGTCGTCGTCGACCAAATTGCCGTTCGATTGGCGGCGCATTTCTGACGACGAGAAAACCAAACTGGTTGACTCGCTCAAGATCGTCGCGAAGGAAGCGACGGATCGTCAAGCAGCGGCGGCAGCGGCGGGTGGTGCAAATAATCGCGGCGGATTTCGCGCGAGCTTCGAACCTGTCGCTGCGGAAAAGTTGCCGGATTATTTCCCACCCATTCGTGCCGGTACGTCGCTCGCGGATCGCGATGGGAATTTGTGGTTGTTGCCCGCGACGTCAACCATTGCCGCGCAGCTTGCGCAAACCATGGGTCAGCAGGGTGGTGGTGGGTTCGGCGGCGGTCGCGGTGGGTTTGGCGGTGGAGGATTTGGCGGTGGAGGATTTGGCGGTGGTGGTGATCGCGGTGGTGCGGGTGGCGGTGGGGCGGGTGGTGCTCGCGGCGCTGCTGGAGGCCGTGACACGAGCGCCGCGCGTCGCGACACGATGCCACCTCCGCCGCAACCAACATTTCAACTCGTGTATGATGTCGTGAATCGCAGCGGCGAGTTGGTGGAGCGCGTCAAGTTGCCACCCAACCGAACGATTGCCGGTTTTGGGGTTGGAGGAGTGCTGTTTCTGAGCGCGCGAGAAGGACGAAATATTTACATCGAAAAAGTTCGACGCGTCGCGGGCAAATAGGCACGGCGCAGTTCGCCATTTTCACAAAAAACGAGGGACATCGCTGAGTGCGGTGTCCCTCGCTCGCTTGCCGAACACCGCTAACGTCAGCCCGGAGGGCCCGCCGCTAAAATCGCCGGTGTCACTTCGTCACCGAATTTCTTGATGTTGTCGCGAAACATCGCGGCGAGTTTTGTTGCTTGCGCATCGTACGCGGCACCATCGCTCCACGTACCGCGTGGATCGAGCACTTCGCTGGGTACGCCATCCAGCATGGTGGGAATTTGCAAACCAAAAATTGGATCGGTTTTGACGGGAGTTTTACTGAGCGCACCATTCAGCGCATCGCGCACCATAGCGCGCGTATACGAGAGCTTCATGCGCTTGCCCACGCCATACGCACCGCCGCTCCAGCCCGTATTCACCAACCACACCTGCGCGTTGTGTTGCTTGAGCAGTTCACCCAACATGTGCGCGTATTTGGTCGGATGCCACACCAGAAATACGGCGCCGAAGCACGCACTGAATGTGGCCTGCGGTTCATTGACACCTGTTTCCGTTCCCGCCACCTTGGCTGTGTATCCGGACAAGAAATAATACATCGCTTGCTCCGCACTCAGCTTCGCGATAGGCGGCAGCACACCAAATGCATCGGCGGTGAGAAAGACCACGTTTTTGGGATGTCCACCCCTGCCACTGGGCACGTGATTCTTGATGTAGTGCAGCGGGTACGATGCGCGCGTATTCTCGGTGATGGACTGATTGCCAAACTCCACCTTTCGCGACGGTTCGGAGAGCACCACGTTCTCGAGCACGGTGCCGAACATTTGCGTGGTTTGATAAATATCAGGCTCACTTTCGGCGGAGAGGTTGATGACTTTCGCGTAGCATCCACCTTCGAAGTTGAAGGTGCCGCTCGCCGCCCACCCATGTTCGTCGTCACCAATAAGGCTACGCTCGGGGTCGGCCGACAGCGTGGTCTTGCCCGTACCCGACAATCCAAAAAACAACGCCGTGTCGCCTTCCGGACCAATGTTCGCCGAGCAGTGCATCGACAGCACGCCCTGCTTCGGCAATAGATAATTCATCACCGTGAACATCGCTTTCTTCAGCTCGCCCGCGTACCGAGTGCCGCCAATGAGAATGGTGTGTTCGGCGAGGTTGAGCACGATAAACGTGCCGGTACGCGTACCGTGTCGCGCCGGGTCGGCTTTATACTCTGGCGCGTGATAGACAGTAAAATTTGGCGCGAACGTTGCGAGCTCATCGATGAGCGGACGAATGAACATGTTCCGTACAAAGTTCGCGTGCCATGCGTTGGGCAAAATGTATCGTACGCTGAGCCGGGTACTCGGATCCGCACCGCAGTACAAATCCTGCACGAAAAGTTCGTCAAGGCCGTTGAGATATTGCTGCAGATCGGCTTTCAACAATGCGTAATGCTGGGGGGAAATCGGTTGGTTGACCTTCCCCCAATCAACGTCCGCTGCCGAGCCGGGCTCTTGTACGACAAACTTGTCGTTAGGCGATCGACCCGTATGCGGAGACGTCACCGCAACGAAAGGGCCCATCTCGGCCAATTCGCCTTCTTGTCGACGAACGGCAGCTTCGACCAATTCCGGTGCGACGAGGTTCCACTGCACGTGTCCTGCGGGTTTCAAACCTTGCGGACTGAGACCGTCGGCACTGTCGCGACGTGCGGCAACGGACGGAACTATCTGTGTCGCCATAAGCGCGACCCTCTTAGAGAACGGACGGCGGGACGAAATGCCCCGATTGAGAACGGATCGTGGTGTAAATCAATCGAGAAACATGCCAGCGCGCACATGATGGCTCAACCCAGTGTGCGTCAGGAGCTCGATAAAGAAAATTGTTTAGGAATATTGAAAAATGAGACGCATTTGGATTTTATGGCGCAAGGGTTGCTTGTAAGTGAGTGGTTCGCGCTGTTTGCTCCATGCTCGGCGCAGCGGTAGGTCACCATAGCGTTGTCAAACTCGCATCCCGGACGGATCATGGTTGTAGCAGTATTCGATCTTCCGCAAAAAAAATCTGCCGAGTTCACCACTGGCGACTGGCCGTTGGAAATGCGCTCGCCGGAACAGACGCGTGATGCGGTCGAGGCCATGGGCGGCATTGGCCGCCGGATCTTGGTTGTTGATGACGACCCCGACGGCGCCGACAGTCTTGCTGCTCTGCTGGGACTTATCGGGCACGAAACAGTGGTTGCTAACGACGGTCTGGCAGCTCTCGTGCTTGCGGAAACGTTTCGTCCGGACGTGGTCGTGCTCGACCTCGGCATGCCTGGAATCGATGGTTTCGAAGTGGCCGAACGCTTGCGCAAAACGCCATCGGGAAAGGGTTTGCTATTGATTGCGGCTACGGGGTGGGGACATCCAGAGGATCGACGACGCAGTCTTGCGGCCGGCTTCGATCATCACCTCGCCAAGCCCGTGGATCTGCACCAGCTCGCCGAAATTATTGCGTCGAGACCACAACCATAGCGTCATCGCTACAGTGCAATGTCAGCCCGTTGTCCGAGCACATAACGGAGCGTCTGCATATCGCGCTTGCTTGGACTGCCGACGAGTGGACTGCCGAACATGACATCAAGTGCTTGATCGCTATGAGCGCCGATGCCAAGTGCATGTCCAAGTTCGTGCACAACAAGTTTGCTATAACCACTTTGATCAGCTACTCGACCGCGATCAACACGAATGACCACCGTTACTCGACTTGCCGCACCAGAAGCAAGCGTGAATCGCTGCGCCGTGGTCGGCGATGACCCCACCGGACAGAAGTAGGTATACCCGGCCGCACTCTGCCCGTCGAAGGTGCAACTACCGGGCGTGATTGGTAGAGCGGTTGCGCGATCATAGACGACAACGTTCGCGTCGGCGATGGTCGCTGCCTGCACGAGCGTGTACTCCGCGAAGAGTGGTACCCGGTTCCATGATGCGATCCCTTCGCGAACGGCAAGTGAGAGCGACAATGGACCGGGGCCTTCCGGGCTCGCCGACATCTCAACCCAAATGGCAATCTTCGAACCGCTTGGCCACCGATAGAGAAGACCTCGTGACAGCGTCGTTGGATCATACGCAAACGTTGCTCGCGTGGCCGTTGGTGACTCGCACGCGACAACGAGCAGCGCGAGAAGCGCAAATACGCGACACACTCTGCGAGTGCACTGTTGGCGTCGCATCATTTCGTGATTCGCACACCGGCCGTGAGTCGTCCAACCCAACCCGTCGTTGCGATGGTCTCTGTTGCGCTCGCATCCAGACGGAGCATGCTGTAGCGCACAAATACCGCTTGTGCGTCGCCTGCGGGTTTCGAGCGCGTCGTCGAGTGACGCAATGAGACACCCAGTTCGCCGAGTGGAGAAACACTGCTCGCATCCCGAAATGGAAGGATGCTGCGCGCCCCTGACAGTACCGCAATGCCAAGCCCTAAATCCACCGAGACGGTCAAGGGTTGGTCTCGTGCGCCAAACAGTGAAACGACGCCAAGCGCGTTGCCCTCGCTCAGTGTGCCACCCGTCCATTTGGTGTCGTGCTCGGTTAACGACAGGGGCTGCGCACCAATGCGAATGGCCGCGCCGACGGACGCATGCGGCGATACGGTCCGTTGCCCGTTGAGGCCAAGCACGACGCCCGGTGCGGTGGTGACGGTGGGAACGTTTGATCCGCGCATCCACGTTCCGCCAACAACACCGCCAAGTTCACCGGCCAGTTGCCAATTGCGCGCCGCGGCCTGCGCGAGAATCTGGTGTGGCGCGAAGGTGAGCAGGGCGGTCGCGAGAGACACGCACGCCAGCGGCGCAACACGAGGGAGTATACGATCGTTCTTCATCGGCATTAA
Source organism: Gemmatimonadaceae bacterium (assembly GCA_043744935.1). GTDB lineage: Bacteria > Gemmatimonadota > Gemmatimonadetes > Gemmatimonadales > Gemmatimonadaceae > Gemmatimonas. Next base: position 3,963 of record JAYTTR010000034.1, on the reverse strand, counting down.
GATACTACAGCAGTTGTCACCCACACCAAACCCATGCGATTCTCGCGCTACCCGCGCCTAACGCGCGTTCTCTTCCTATTCGCACTCTTCCAGTTAGCGGCGCCGTCGATGGCTGCTATCGCGGACGCGTGGCGTTTGGATCGGCGCGAGGCGGTGGTGCACGCGGAGTCGGAGTCGCAGCGGGGGTGTGTCACCGTCCACGCGCACGATTGTGCACTGTGTTCTGTGGCGACGTCGCCGACTGGCGTGCAACCGTCGCCGAATGCGTTTGCACCCGCGTGGGTTGCGAATGTTTGTCTGTCCGCCGCGACGGGTGTTGCCGCGCTGGCGAGTGTCACGCGTGCTGCGTCGCAACGCGCACCTCCGATGGATCGAGGCTAGATCATCCGCGCGTCGTCACTCTGACGGCGCGCTCCTCTGTGCGTGCATTTGCACGTGCTATCCATATAGTCGGAGTTTTTCATGTTGCACTTCATCGTGCGCCGCGCAGCGGCCGCACAAGTGCTGCTCGCGGCCGCACTGTTCGCTCCTGTGGTATTACGCGCATCGACCGTCCAACAAACCGCGCCCTCGATTGCGGGATTGGTTCGCGATAGTGCAGGCGCGCCACTTAGCAACGTTCAAGTGGTGTTGAGTAGCCTCAATCGCGTGGCGCTCACGGATGATCGCGGTGAATTCCTGCTGCGAAGGTTGCCCGCGGGAACCTATCATCTTGATTTGGCGCGCATCGGCTACGCGGCGCAGCATCAAATTGTCACGCTCGCTGCCAACGGGCCGGACGTACGCCTCACTGTGGTCATGCGATTGAGCTCTGTGCGACTCACCAGCGTGAACGTGACCGCAACACCGATTGGCACCGACGCGCTGAACGCGACGCAAGCCAGTATTCAATTGTCCGGCAAAGAGCTGCAGCGAGCCATCAGCAGTTCCATTGGACAGACGCTGTCGGGCGAGCCAGGCATGTCATCACGGTTCAATGGACCGCTCGCGAACGCACCAGTGATTCGCGGAATGACGGGCGAGCGCGTGTTGGTACTGCAAGACGGTGAGCGCGCGGGTGATTTATCATCGGCGGCGGTCGATCACTTGAATGCGATCGATCCGAGTAGTGCCGAACGTATTGAGGTCATTCGCGGACCTGCATCGCTTTTGTATGGAAACAACGCCCTTGGTGGCGTCGTCAATGTGATTTCAAGTGACATTCCGACCAGTATACCCAAGCGGGTGACGGGCTTTGCGATGGGGCAAGGTGAGTCGGTTACGCCAGGCGGCGTTGCGTCGATTGGCGTGACGGTGCCGTTGTCCGATCGGTTCGCGATCACGGCACGCGGCGGCCTGCGGCAGTTCGATGACATGCGAGTCGGTGGCGGCGGTACCCAACCGAACACAAACGGTCGTACCAACAACGTCACGCTGGGTGGCGGTTACGTCGGATCGGGCGGTTCCATTGGCGCGGTGTATCGTCAGATGGAGTTCAAGTATGGATTGCCGCACCCCGATGATGATGCCGCCGTACGGATTAACGGCGTCCGACGGATGGCCGCGCTGCAATCGTCGATCAATACGGGATATGCACCAGTCGCATCACTACGGCTCGACGGCACCGCGCAATGGTATACGCACGGTGAGCTTGAACCATCCGGCAACGTGGGGACGCGCTTTGCGCTGAATACACAAACGGTCAACCTCACGGGTCACACGCAGGTTGGTCGCGCGAGTGGCGCGTTTGGAGTTCAGGGGTTGTTTCGGCAATACACGCCAACGGGTGACGAGGCGTTCACGCCGGGAGCAAGCAATAACAACGTTGCGGCGTACGTCTACCAGGAGGTGCCGCTCACGAGTGACGCGACGGCAGCGCATGCGCCACGTGTACAAGTCGGAGTCCGGTACGATCAGTTTGTGTTACGTACAAATCCGAGTGACCCCGATGCCGTCGCGCGTTTCGGCGTGGCGCAGTCGCGAACATTTGGCAACGTGGCGAGCTCGCTTGGTCTCAGCGTTCCGATCTCGGAACATGTGTCCGTGAGCGCCAATACGTCCCGCGGGTTTCGCGCTCCAACGGTCGAAGAGATGTACGCCAACGGTTTTCACGCAGCGGTTGGTACGTTCGATATTGGCAATCCCAATCTCAAGCCAGAGCAGAGCACCGGATACGAAATTGGATTGCGCGCGCAATCGGCAGAGACATTTGCGCAGATCAACAGCTATTACAATTTGATCGACCGCTACATCCTGCCGCGCACCGTCGGTACGAAGGTTGTTGATGGCAACCCGGTGCCGCTGGTGAATTACGCGCAGGCCAACGCAAAGTTGTATGGCATTGAAGGCCAGGTAGAGACGCAACTCGTGGCGCATGTGGTTGGTGGAGTCATGGGTGACTTTACGCGCGCACTCTTTCGCGATGGCACCGGCGACCTGCCGTACATTCCCGCTGGGCGGCTCGGCGGATCCTTGCGCTACGACAATGGTCACCTCTCGACTGGCGCCGACGTACGACGTGTGTTCAATCAATCGCACGTCAGCGGCGACGCGCTTGACGTGACGACGCGCGCGTACACGATGCTCAATCTCAACGCCACGTGGCTCTTCACCGTACGCGGAAGCACGGTGCATTCATTCACTCTGCGCGCAGACAACGTGCTCGACGAGCAATACCGCGACGCCGCGAGCCGGATAAAAAGTTTTGCGTTCAATCCCGGTCGTAACCTCAGCGCCGTTTACAAGCTGTTGTTTTAGCGCGGCGTCGCGCGCGCACTATCCCAGCGCGTAGCGACGCAGCAGGCGCAACATGCGCCCGTCGGTCTCGGCGGGCGCATCGCCTTTTGGTGTTTCAAGAATTTTCGGAATGCTGGCAAGTCGCTCGTCCGTCATGATGCGGCGGAAGGTGCCCTCACCGATGGTGCCTTCGGCGATGAGCTCGTGTCGATCCAGATGCGATGCGAGTTTGGCCTTCGAGTCGTTGAGGTGGAGACATCCCAACCGTGGAAGGCCAATGACGTCGTCAAAACGTGTCAACACGTTGTCGTAGTCGGTCACAACATCGTAGCCGGCTGCCCATACGTGCGCGGTATCAAGGCAGACACCGACTCGATCGCGGACAGCGGCGGGAATGGCGGCAAGCAAAGCCGCCATCTCCTCGAACGTCGAACCGAGTACGGTGCCTTGGCCCGCCGTGAGTTCCATGAGCAATCGTGTTGGTCCCGGTTCCGCTTCGAGTGCGATGCCAATGGCTTCGGCGTTGCGCGCGAGTCCGCTGGCGCGATCATCCATAAAATTTCCTGGGTGCGACACTAGCGCATCAAGTCCGAGTGAGTGACACCGACGCAGTTCCGCACGAAAGCTCTCGATGGATCGAGCACGAAGGGTCATATCGGGCGACGCCAAATTGATGAGATACGAATCATGCGCGCACGTCCAGCGCACGAACGTGTCGCGCATCGCATCGGCGTATCGCGCCGCTTCGGCTTCTTCGATATCACGTTCGATCCAACGGTTGGCTTGCTTCGTGAAGATCTGGCTGCCCGTGGCGCTGATCTCGCGCACACGCGCTGCCGCCTCCCACGACCCACCCGCGATGGAGACGTGCGCGCCCAACGGTGCGCGATCTGCCATATGGTCGCCGCCGTCGATGATGATGGCTTCGGGTGGTGCTTTCGCAGTTCTTTTAGCGGGCATAAAATGACTCGTGTGAAACGTGCATCTGGTGACGGTAGCTATTGTCGTTGCGCGCGCAGCCATGCGAGCGGATCAACGGCGCGACCCTTTGGTCGAATCTCGAAATGCAAATGCGGAGGCAGATCGGGATCCGTCGCACCCACGGTGCCCACGACATGGCCTTTCACGATCTGTTGCCCTTTGCGCACGTCGATGCGTTCAAGCGATCCGTACACCGAGTAGTCGCCACCGCCGTGTTGCACGATGACAGTGGGTCCATAGGTGCCGACCAAATCAGCGAGCACTACT
>JAYTTR010000033.1:0-3039 GCA_043744935.1 Gemmatimonadaceae bacterium | reverse complement strand
TTGTCGATGTCGCCGTCCGACAACCCACTGGACGCTTCGATACGAATCTTTTGTTCCTTCCCGCTCGCCTTGTCGCGCGCGGTGACATGCAGAATACCGTTGGCGTCGGTGTCAAAAGTCACCTCAACCTGAGGCATGCCACGCGGTGCGGGCGGAATGCCCGTGAGTTGGAACTTGCCAATGGTACGGTTATACACGGCGAGATCGCGCTCACCCTGCAGTACGTGGATCTCGACGGTGGTCTGATTGTCATCCGCGGTTGAAAACGTTTCCGCTTTCTTGGTGGGGATGGTGGTGTTGCGCGGAATGAGCACCGTCATCACGCCACCGAGTGTTTCGATGCCGAGTGAAAGGGGGGTGACATCGAGCAAGAGGACGTCTTTTTGTTCGCCGGTCAGGACTGCGCCCTGAATGGCGGCACCAACGGCAACGACTTCGTCGGGGTTTACCCCTTTGTTCGGCTCTTTGCCGAAGAACTCTTTGACGACTTGCTGAATTTTCGGAATGCGCGTTGAACCGCCGACGAGAATGATCTCGTCGATTTCTGACGGCTGCATACCGGCATCTTTCAGCGCCTGCTTCATGGGCTCAAGCGTGCGCGTAATGAGGTCATCAACGAGCTGCTCAAACTTGGCGCGCGTGAGCGAGTAGTTGAGATGCTTCGGGCCCGATTGGTCGGCCGTGATAAACGGCAGATTGATGTCGGTGCTGTTAGCGCTCGACAGTTCCATCTTCGCTTTTTCGGCTGCTTCCTTCAAACGCTGCAGCGCCATCGGATCCTTCGACAAGTCAATGGCCTGATCGCGCTTGAATTCCGCAACCAGCCAATCCATCACGCGTTGATCGAAGTCGTCGCCGCCCAAATGCGTATCGCCGTTGGTGGATTTCACTTCGAATTGACGCGTGCCATCAACGTCGTACAGTTCGAGCACGGAGATGTCGTACGTACCGCCGCCCAAATCGAACACTGCGACTTTTTCATCGGTCTTCTTGTTCTTGTCGAGACCGTAGGCGAGCGCAGCGGCGGTTGGTTCGTTTATGATGCGGAGGACGTCGAGGCCGGCAATCTTTCCAGCATCCTTCGTCGCTTGGCGTTGCGCGTCGTTGAAGTACGCCGGCACCGTGATGACGGCTTTCGTGACCGGGTGGCCCAGGTAATCTTCTGCGGTCTGCTTCATTTTCTGCAGGATCATCGCGGAGATTTCGGGCGGCGTGTAGCGTTTCCCACCCACTTCGACCGAGGCGACATCGTTTGGACCGGCGACAATCTTGTACGGCACTCGCGACTGCTCGGCTTGCCCTTCGGCAGTGCGGCGGCCCATAAAACGTTTGATCGAAAAGATCGTATTTTGCGGATTGGTCACGGCCTGCCGTTTGGCAATCTGTCCGACCAACCGTTCGCCATCTTTCGTAAATCCGACCACGGACGGCGTGGTACGTCCGCCTTCGGCGTTCGGAATAACCACTGGATCGCCACCTTCAAGCACACTCACAACTGAGTTGGTGGTGCCGAGGTCGATCCCGATAACTTTTTCTGCCATTGCTTCCTCGCTGGCGCGGTAGAACGTCGAAGTCGGCCCGATAGCCGCCTTTCGCGGGAGAGTGAGGCAAGGGATGGGCCGCCTTATGTCTGCCGGGGAGGCGCATATGGAAGTTCGGCGGTCGCAATCCCGCTGCCTCCATGGCAGACTGCCGGTTCGGCGCACGTGCGTGCAATTTCTGTGGTCGCCTTTACGTCCGGTTCCACACTGATTTCGGAGCGCAGTTCACGTGTTTCCCATTAGCGACGAACATCCCACCGTGCGAATGCCGGTGATGACCATCGCGCTGCTCGTCGTGACGTGGGCGGTGTGGCTTTTCGTGCAGGGCGCCGGTAACCCTGTTGCGCTCGCGAGCAGCGTCTGCAACCTCGGCATGGTGCCAGGGGAGTTGACGCATCTGGCGCCGCTTGGCTTTCGCTTGCCGTTAGGTGGCGGATGGTACTGCGCGATCGATGCCGAACCGGTCAACATCGTGACGCCAATAACGTCGATGTTTTTGCATGGCAGTTGGTCGCACATCATCGGCAATTCGCTCTATCTCTGGGTCTTTGGAAATAATGTGGAGGACAGCGTGGGACGCACGCGGTTTTTGGTGTTTTATCTACTTACGGGCTTGGTGGCTGCCGCCGCGCAGATCGCGATTGATCCGAGTTCGCCCGTGCCAACAGTTGGTGCATCGGGTGCCATTTCTGGGATCATGGGCGCGTATTTGGTGCTGTTCCCCAAGATTCGCGTACGCACGTATATCCCACCGATTTTTCTCTTTCGATTTCCCGCGTGGGCCGTGCTGTTGTTGTGGTTTGGTAGCCAGGTGCTGACGGGGTTGCCGCAATTGTCGACATTGCGGCCAGAGATCAGCGGCGGCGTGGCTGTGTGGGCGCACATCGGCGGATTCCTGGCAGGAGCGTTGCTGGTGCGTCGATTCGTGAATCCCGTATTACAACAGCAGCGAGCCGAGGCGGATGCGCGAGTGGTTTGGTCCTGAACCATTCTTTACTGTCGGTCGCGCATTGCGCGCGTGTTGCCAATGGCGCGAACGTGGTCGGTGACGCAATCGTTACGCGTTGTCACGTTCCGGCAACACGGGAGCGGCGCTTCTTTCCCGTGTCGTTGCGCGACTCATCTGTGAGCGCCGCGGCGCATTTCTGACTCCAGCCATCGGTTCGCCGTGAAGCTTTTCTCGAAAGACGAAACGTTCTTTGATCATTTTCGCCAGCTTGCCGTACATATCGGCAGCGCGACTGATCTGCTCAAACAACTCTTTGAAAATCCGAAGGACGCGATACGCATTGCGAAAGAGATCAAGCGGGTGGAAACGGAAGGCGATGCGATTGTGCATTTGATCAACATGCGGATTGACACGAGTTTCGTGACGCCGCTTGATCGCGAAGACATACATTTGCTGGCCAAACGGTTGGATAACGTGATTGACCTGGTGAATGGGGCCGCGCGACGTGTGGTGATGTTTCGTGTGACCGAGTTGCGTGAAGGCGGCGTG
>JAYTTR010000032.1:0-3040 GCA_043744935.1 Gemmatimonadaceae bacterium | reverse complement strand
TCATGGCCGTTGATGTGGGCCGTGCAGTTGATGTGCGCGCGCGTTGGTATGGTGACCGGCCGTGGACTCATGGCGGCCATGCGAGAGCGCTTTCCGCGACCGCTGTTGTTTGTGGTGTGTGCTGCGTTGTTTTTTGCAAATGGCATTAACATCGGTGCCGATCTCGCGGGTATGGCTGATGCGGCAGAACTATTGAGCGGTGTGAATTCTCATGTGTGGGTCACTGTATTTGGCGTCGCCATCTTGTGGGCGACGGTGCAGCTGCGCTACGCACAGGTTGCCAACGTACTGAAGTGGCTCGCGTTAGTGCTGATGGCCTACGTGATTACCGCGCTGCTGTCGCGCCCGAATTGGAGCGAGGTGTTACGCGACACCTTCATTCCACATTTGCCGTCTGGTGCCGATGGCTGGGGGATGATAGTGGCGATTCTCGGCACGACAATTTCACCGTATTTGTTTTTTTGGCAGGCGTCGCAGGAAGTAGAGGAGGAAAAAGGTATTGGTCGTGCGCGCGCGCAACGTATTGGCGCCACGCGCGAAGAGCTGAAGGCGCGCAATACGGATGTTATTGCCGGCACTTTTGTATCGAATGGCGCAATGTTTTTCATCATGCTGACGACCGCGCTGACGTTACATCGCAACGGCACCACGAATCCGCAGACCAGCGCCGATGTCGCGCGAGCGCTGGAACCGTTGTTGGGTCGCAACGCGATGTTGTTGTACACCATCGGCTTGTTTGGTTTGGGTGCGCTGGCTATTCCGACACTCGCTGGCGCAACAGCGTACGCGTTGGCCGAATTGCTTGGCTTGCGGCAAGGAATCGATGCGCCCTTTACACGCGCACGCGCTTTTTACATGATCATGATTGTGTCCGTCGTTGGCGGAGTCGCGATGGATTTCTTCAATGTCGATGCGGTGCGTGCGTTGTACTGGACGGCAATTATCAACGGTCTGGTTGCACCCCCTCTTTTAATCGGTATCGTGACGGTCGCTCGTGACGCCAGGTTGATGCATGGCCAGCCGAGCGGTCGTTTCTCTATGGTGCTGGTGTGGGCGACGACGGTACTGATGATCGCTGCGGGTATCGCGATGTTCGTGTTGTGAGATCTGACAACTACCGGCCGGGCATGCCCTTCATCGACGACATGTCCATGTTCGGATCCATGCCCATGTTCATGCGCGATGGACGCCAGCGTAGATAGATGGCGCCGCCAAGAGGCGCATGCGATCCATAGATCCCGGCCAGTGACGACGGGACAACGTTGCGTGTAAAGCGTACGCCGACGCCGAGACTGCCGCTTTTAACGGTATGTATTTCCTGCACGGCGCCAACGGTCGAAGCGAAGACGCGATACACGGTTGGTGTTGCTCGGTGCACTGGGAGGGGAAGAGTGTAAAACCCGAATGGCAGAACAAGTTCGTCCGCCGATTTTTCGACGCCCTCAAGGCGTGTGTACAGCGTGAGCGCACGGCCAACTGGAAGTGACCCTTCCAACGTCATGCTGCGCGACCACGGATCGTTGGCGATGGAATTCGCGCCAGTGGTCACGGCCGCCGACCATCCCGTACGTTCATCGCGTCGTGCCTGATTAAGCAGTATTGACGCCGTGACTCGACGTATTGTCTCGCCCTGGTGTGCGGGTTCGACATCTTTCAATTGTCCACCGCTCACGGATAGCGACACGGACGAGGCGGGATTGTACGTAATGCGCACAGCGCGCGAATCGAGCTTCGCGTGCTGCAGATCAAAGTTGGTTCGTACGCCGTCGGGCTCACGCCCATTGAACAACGACGTTTCGAGTTTGACCGTTCGTGTATACAGCGCGGCAGTGATGACGCCGAAGCTGATGTGCGTTGCGTCTTGCCAGTGATGCGTGATTGGAGCAAACGGATCGCTCACCGCCGACGCACGATGCGGAAAGGCCACGGGTCCCAGCGCTGGCTCTCCTACCGGTGCGACGTACAGCTGGACCGCGAGTGCGTTCGAAATGGCGCGATCATACACGGTCGCGACTTCCATGAAAAGATCGTGCGGATGCTGTCGATCGGAGAGCTGAACGCCCGCATACGACTCACCCGATTGCAACAAGAGCGGATAACCTCGGTTGCCAACGGTAAATGCATCCAGGCTGAGCATACTGCGCAATTGCACGCGCCCGCCGGCCAACGCGTGTGTGACGCCGAGCATGCCCCAGTTGATACTGCCGATCTGTTGATCGCCGCGGGGGCCACCCTGCACACTGGCCTGCACAAAGGCGATGCCGTGTGCCATGAGACCCCAACTGCCGATGGAACGCATGGTGCCGTACATCGGTGCGTCGTCGGGAAACCATGACGTGCCTGAACCGCCGCGCGACATCGGTAGGTTGAGTGGCCCGGTCATCATCAGTTGCATGCCGTTTGGCGACGATGCTGCTGGTGACGAGGTTGTTGGTGGTGGCGCGTGTGACTCGTGCTGTGCCGCGACTGCGCGTGTGAGGAAGAGCGAGAGCGTACCCGCGCGTACTATGCACGCGAGTACGCGGCGCGAAAGGCCGTGTGTTGAAATCGTCAGCATGGATGAAGAAGCAAACGTCTGTAGTTGACGTTCGCGGACGAAGCGGGATGATCCGACGTCGCGAATTCGACGCGGGATGGCGCGTGGTGCGGCTTACTGCCGCGGCGACATCAGCGTCGTGGTGGGGGCGACTCGACGTCGCGATCAATGATGCTGTTTTGCAACATCGGGCCGGTGGGCATTGCCGCGAGCGGTACACTCGTCGCGCTCTCGATGATAGGTGCGACAAGTGCGGAGACAGCGGCGCTGCACGACATCAGTACGACGCATCCAGCCGGTGCGTGGTGCTGACTGGGTGTCTCAGGCGGCTCGTTCGAGACGGGCTTCCTGTGCGACATACCCTGATGCGATCCGCCATGATGTGCGTCGCCACTTGTGGCCGTCGCGAGGCCAACGTGCGCGCACGGTACACCGAAGCCCGCAATGGAGAGCGCGAACAGCAGAGTGAGCAATGACGCGAGCGGACGACGCCAGATAGCAAAT
>JAYTTR010000031.1:0-3049 GCA_043744935.1 Gemmatimonadaceae bacterium | reverse complement strand
GCGATGTCCTCGACGTGCGAGATGTCACGCAACATGCGAACGAGCATCGCAAGCTGTGGCCGGATGGTCGGTTCGCCACCAGTAATGCGAATCCGTCGCAACCCCAACGGGGCCAGTTGCGCCACCACATCCGCGATTTCTTCGTAACGAAGAATGTCCGCTTTCGGCAGCCACGGCAGTCCTTCCAATGGCATGCAATACCGGCACCGGAAATTGCAGCGATCGGTAACCGAGATGCGGAGGTATTCGATACGTCGACCGAATTGATCAACCAACGCATCCTGTGCGGGCTCACTCATGGCGTGGCGTGTGCCGCGGTTGGATCGACCCATGCGCGTTCACCATCGGCATAGTGCTCCAATTTCCAAATGGGCACCCGTTGCTTCAACGCCTCGATGACCGCGCGTGATGCATCCAGCGCTGGCGCTCGACGCGCATGTGCGGCAACGATGGCCACGCTGACGTCGGTCACACGAAGCACGCCGAGTCGATGCTCAATAGCGAGAAGGAGGCCAGGCGATGCGAGGCACACTTCTGCAGCGATCGTGTGCAGCTCTTGCGCGGCCATTGCGCGATAGGCCGAATACTCAATGCCCGACACTGCGCGACCGTCGTTGACATCACGCACTGTTCCGAGAAACATCGAAATTGCTCCAATACCTGAGCCGCTCACGCGCGCAATCAATGCCGCAACATCGATCGGCTCGTCAACCACGCCAACGTACAGCAATGGCGCACTGTATGAACTATCCACCCGCAACCGGTGGTATGAGAGCGACTTCGTCACCCTCGCTAATGATAGCCGTCATCTTCACCCAAGCGTGATTCACGACGACTAACGGCGATGCGGGGAGCATCGTTCCGCCGGGCATTGACCGCATGGTTTGCACGAGATCTTCAACGGGACACGGCACGGCGACTGGCACGTCCAAACGTGGTGCACCAAACGCGTCCGCGTACGACGCAAAAAGCAAAACTGGTATACTCATACTGAGAGAAAACCTAACACCGATCGCCTCACGCTTCGTAAAACTCCTCGGCGTCTTCGTCATCGTAGGACCCGTCGTCTTCGACGCCGGCGACCATCGCGCGCAATTCTTTAGACGGTTTGAATACGGGGACAGGGCGCGCCGACACTTCGACCGGCGAGCCCGTGCGCGGATTGCGAGCCATCCGTGTTTTGCGTTGCCGAATTTTGAATGTGCCAAACCCGCGCACTTCAATGTTTTTTTGCTCCTGCAACGCGTCTTTGATCGCGTCGAGAAAGGCATCGACAACGCGCGCGCAGTCCTTCTTGGAGATGGTCGGTCCGGCCGTCCGCGCGATCCGCGCCGTGACGTTCTCAACCAGATCGGCTTTCGTCATGGGCTCCTACCAAGGGGTGCAACGCGCGCCAGCGAGGATCGTGGCGGCGCGTATCTCACGTTCGAACGTATGACCTTAGTGCTTATGAGTCAAGCGTTTGGCTCGTGTTGCCGCGACGGTCTCGCATGGCCGTGAGAAACTGGTCAAACAGCGGTACTGCGTCGTGCGGACCGGGAGCGGCTTCGGGATGATATTGCACAGCGAAAACCGGAAGCGACCTGTGCCTTAACCCTTCGACCGTCCCATCGTTCAAGTTCAGATGAGTGACCGCGAGATCTGGCGCTCCATCAATACCGTCTGCGCTACCCGCTACCGCGAACCCATGATTTTGTGCGGTAATAAAGACCTTGCCTGTCGCAAGTTCCTTGACCGGCTGATTTCCGCCGCGGTGTCCGTACGGCATCTTGGTCGTTCGTCCGCCGTAGCTGAGTCCGATCAGCTGATGGCCCAAGCAGATGCCAAACATCGGTACTCGTTGTGCGGCAATGGATCGAATCGTTTCCGGCGCATACGTGACCGCATCCGGATCGCCCGGTCCGTTCGACAAGAAAACGCCATCGGGCTGCATGGCCATCACGGCAGTCGACGATGTATTGGACGGAACAACGGTCACGTGACACTCATGCGCTTCGAGCAAGCGGAGAATGTTTCGCTTGATGCCATAATCAAACGCTACTACGTGAAAAGGCGCCGACGGTTTACCTGCGACGTAGGCCTCGCGCGTAGACACCAGAGTCGCAAGATCGAGACCCTCCATACTCGGGCAAGCGTCGAGTGCGGCAAGCACCTCGGGCGTTGGCGCATCGCCCACTGACATGACGCCGCGCATGACGCCGCGTGAACGCAAATGCCTGGTTAGGCGACGGGTGTCGACTTCGGTGAGCGCTGGCACGTCGTGAGCAGTGAGCCACTCGGGCAATCCGCCCGTCGCGCGCCAGCTGGAGTATGTGGCCGACAGCTCACGCACGACGATACCCGCGACTTGCGGTTTTGCCGATTCCGGATCGTCGGCATTCACACCGTAGTTACCAATTTCAGTTGCGGTCATGACAACGATTTGACCGCGATACGACGGGTCCGTAAACACTTCCTGGTAGCCAGTCATGTTCGTGGTGAACACCACCTCGGCGACAGTCGGAAGCATCGGACCAACGAGTCGACCAAGAAAAAGGGTTCCGTCCTCGAGGAGGAGAAACCCTTTCGGTGGGAGCGTGTGCACGCGCTTCCTTACGGCTTCTTTGGCGGTGCTACCGGCTGAGCCTTTGGCGGCGCGGTTGGTTGTGCAACCGGCGCGGCGGGCTTTTGCGTAAGCGGGGCAACTGGCGCTGCAGCGCCGTTCGTGACGGGCGCCGGAGTCGACGATGCTGGTGTGGCCAGTCTATCGAGCACCGATTTTGGTGCAACCGTTCGCGTCGACATGAGTTGCAGGATGAACGCCAGTCCTAAAAAAATCCCGCCACACCACCAGCTGGACTTGGTCAGGAGATTGCCTGCTTGCCGGGTACCCATGACGGAGTCCGACGACGAGCTCGCGCCGCCAAAGTTCGCGGCCAACCCTCCGCCTTTGCCCGACTGCAGGAGGATGGCGGCGGCGAGAACGAGCGCATCAAGAATGAGAAGTACAAGCAGAAACGTGTACATGTCACGAAGTCGGAGACGCCGCCTTGACGCGCGGCAAATAATT
>JAYTTR010000030.1:0-11979 GCA_043744935.1 Gemmatimonadaceae bacterium | reverse complement strand
CCACAATGTTGACCGACGAAACGAGCGCGAACTTGGTTGCAGAATCGTTGGCAAACCACACCGTGTAGCTGCCGCTCGTCAATGAATCCAGACCTGAGAGCGTGATGATGACCGAATCGGTTGCCGGTGTTGCAGACGCCACGACGGCCACCGGGAACGTGACCGTTCCGCGCGGCAAGTTGGTCGACGCTTTTGTGAAGATGGTACCGAAGCCCAAGTTGCCAACGGGCTCGGACGTAATGGACCGTTCGTTACCACACGCGGTGGCGGTGACGAGCACCACGGCCAACGTAGTGAAAGCTGCGAAGCGCATTGATCGCATCGGTTAATTCCCTCCGCCAATACCACCCGGGAGGTATCGAAACCCCAGGGTAAACATCGTACTGAGCGCCTTGTTCTTTGGCGCTGGTGGCGTTGGAAAGTCCTCCGGAAACGGTTGGTTCAGCTCAGCGCGACCGCGCGCCGGATTTAAGAACTGTCGATCGAAGCCGTTGAAATTCACTGCGCGTACGTCAAACTGAAGACCCGCTCGTTCGCTGAGTTTGAGCCAGAACCCGGCACCGCCCGTGTACGACAGGTCGTTCTTGCGAGTTTCTTTCCCGTTGATCTGCGCATCCAGAATCATCACATATGTGCCCACTCCGCCCATCACGAACGGACTAAGGCGCTTGCCTGGATATCGAATCAATCCGAAGACACCGAGATTGACCGTATTTACAGGCTGTCCGACATACTGATAGTAAATCGAGTCTCCGCCGGAGACCGTCGCGTTACCAAATCGCAAACGTTCGAGAAAATCCTTTCGCGTCGTGTTACCGCGCGACACATCGATGGACGTTCCAAAGCCCAGCCACTTGTTGATCGCGTACTCGGCGTCGAGACCAATCACGGCCGCTGGGTCTAAACTGGCCGATCGTTCGGGCGTGATCTGTCCGATGCGCGTGGTGACAGAAAACTGCTTCGGCGCAACTTGTGCCCCGAGCGCTGCGGAAGAGAACGCGAGGAGGGCAAGCGTTCGAATCGTGCGGCTCATCGGCCAACCTCAAACGAAAAGATCTGTACATTTTGCAGCGCGCCTGCAGACTCGAAGGAGTAGTCGAAGCGCATGTTGCGACCAAACACCGGGAGGCGTACACCGAAGCCTCCGGCCAGTCCAACCTGCACCGACGTTCCACGCTGACGCTCATCGTTGTAAAAGCGTTTGCCGCCGCGCAAGAAGAGCAGGTTACGATATCCGTACTCGACGCCAACTGCATACTGCGTCGAAAAGTCCGTCGACTCGTTGAGCGCAAACTCGCCGGAGAGCGTGTTCTTTCCACCCGCTCCGCCGAACATCGAATTTGCGCTGCCGAGGATATCAGAGCCAAGCGAGATGCGAAACTCAACGGGTATTTCCGTTGAATTTGTATAGAGCTGCACGCGTCGGTTTTCGTTGAAATTACTGCGGTCTGGCGTGGACACGATGCGCGTGATGATTGCACCTGTGGCTCGACCCGTTGAACCAACATTCTGGATCGCGCCGCCAATCACTAACCCGTACAGACCGGTGTTGAATTGCGTACCGATATCGCCGGCAACCCACGTCGTACTCGCATCCGGGATGCCTTCGGAGATGTACTTGACCTGTGCGCCAACCGAGAGCCTATCGGTGAGCCGCTTTGAGAAACCGAGTCCAGCTTCGGTTGACGTCCATTGAAAGACGTTGCCGCCAAGCCGATCACCGAACGGGTTCGTTTCGGTGGTGCGCTTGATGTCTCCGGAGTTGAGACTGTTGAAGTGCACGCCAAGCACACCACCCAACGCCGGGATGGAAAGCGCGGCATATGACTGCGCGAGGCCGAGATCTCCGTAGAGATTTTGACGACCGGCAACGGCGGAAAATCCTTCTGACGTCGCGGCGCCAGCGGGGTTCCAATACCACGCCGTTGGCCCGTTCACCGAGCTCGCAATAGCGCCGGCCATTGCGCCGCCACGGGCACCAATGCCGATGTGCAGGAAATTGGCACCGCGTGTGCCCTGTCGATTGGGCGTATCTTGCGGCGTTGGTAGAATGCCTCCTGGCCCTTGAGCGCCTGCAGAGGCGCTCAACAGCAAAGTGGCCGCGCTTATGGCGCTGATGGTGCGTGAGATATGCATCGCTGCTCCGTTAGCGAATGATCACGAATTTGCCGCTCTGCACTTTATCTTTACCAGCAGATCCAGTGGCAGTGAGCACATACAAATAGAGACCAGACGCCATGTCAGTGCCTTCGCGAGTGCGAAGATTGAACGGCAGGTCGCCAGATGTCGAATTGTTGCCAGCGTACGTGAGATCGCTCTTCGTCCATGTCAATTCTTGAATGAACTGACCAGACACCGAGTAAACGCGCAGCACGCCTTGTTCGGGAACGTTCGTGAAATAGATACGCGGCACACCCAGTCGCGTACCGTCGATGAGATCGAGGTCTGATCGTACCAGGTACGGATTAGGAACAACGGACACCTTTCCCAGATCCGCCTTCGTGAGCGTGGACTTCACGCTGTAAGGCGTTGCTGTGAGTTGCAGTGCGGAGCGCGCGTCGAAGGTGCGCGTGAGCTCGAACAGCTGACGCCACGCTGGCTGCACGGCCAGGTAACCACCGGCTGTTGAGGCGCCTCGCGAAAGAATCACGAGCGGATTGCAGGAATTCGCGTCATTCGCCTGCCGGACGCCGGTGCCGTTGTTGCCGCCGGTGCAGGCCACGAGGAACTTGTTCAATCCGATCGAGTCAACCAGCACAGGAATTGGACGGAAGCCGTTCGAGCCATCGGGTTGCACCACGACAAACTTTGCGGCGCCAGTACCGACTGAACTATCGCGTTCCACCTTCTGCAACACGATCAGCGTGTCGCCCGGCATCCATAGCGAATCGGGCACGGAGACACGCACCGTGTCGTTGCCAGACCCAAGCAAGCGCGTGTTGCCAACGCCACCTTGGCCAATTGTCTGGCGCGCCTGCATGGCAAACTTCACTTGCTCTTCACGACCGCCGTCCGGATCGGTGAACTTCATCGTGAACGGCACACGAACGCGAACGAGCGGACGGGTTGCTGGTGCGCCAACAAGCGCCACAACTGCCGCCGACGTTTCGGTGAACGTTGTGGTTTTTGACGCAACGTCAAGCAGTGACGCTGTGATGGTGGCCTGCAAGGATGCAACGGGATCGAGATTGAACGGCGCTTTCGAACCCCAGGGATCGGTCTGCCACGTGAGCTCGTAACGTCCGCCCTTCACACGCTTGTTGCCGACCAGCGCACCAGTCGTGGCGGTCGTGAACGTGCCCTGCACCTGCGGAACAAAAACTCGAGCGGCTCCGGACAGCGTGTCGCCGTCTTTGCGAATAACAAAATTTCGATCGCGTAACGCGTTATCGCTCAAACGTTCTTGCCGAAAACCGTTGGCCGTATTCGCCGAGTCATCGGGCTGCGCATTGAAGCCGGGATAGAGCGGGGATCCCGCCTGGTCGCGTACCTGGTTGCCGCCGTTCGTGCCAAACGGATCGTTGATCGCGAAGATGGGGCGATTGTCTGCCGTCACCCACACATAGCCAGGGTAAGCAGCCGTGGCGTTGATGGTGTCAACAAAGACGCGGGCAGAGCCACTAAATCCACGCGCTGTTCCCGGCAGCAAATTGATGCCGAGTCGAACAGGGATGTTTTGTGCTGCAGTGAACACCTGTTCGCGCGCCAGGAAATTTGCTTGCGGTGCTCCCGTAGCTGACGTTGCGGCGTTGGGGAGGACGTAGCGCGCGCTGACTGTGGTATTGGTGGCGCGCGTAACCGTGTCAACCGTTTTGCGAATGATGAACTGATTCGCGAAAACCAATCGTGAAGATCCTGTGACGTCGTTCGAAACGGACTGCAACAAGACGGGCTGCGTCGACTTTCCAATGAGCGTGGCGGTATCGACGCGGGCAAACTGCCGGCCTGCAGCGTTTGTGATGGGCGCGTAAATGCTGAGCGACGCCGGACCCGATGTTGCAAACGCCGAGTTGATCGTGTCGAGCGGAAAGCCCAACGCGTCTTGCACATTGGTGATGACGAGACCTCGACCGGCCACGGAGTCAACGATGCGGAAGTTTGCGTCGGAAAAACCACGCGTTCGCGTGACGAACGAGTAGTTGTACGTCCGGCCGGCTTGTAGCGCCTCGCTGTAATTCGGCGTTTGCGGTACGCCACCTACATACAAAACCGTCGCGACCGGGCGCCACGAGAACGCCGGCTGTGCGGCGTCGATCGCACGAGTAGGTGCTGAAGTACAGGTGGCGGAATTGCCCGTTGTGTTAGTGAATGTGACGCCGCCATCGCACGACTTGAACACGTACACCAACGCCAAGTTGTCGTTGGCGCGCGCACGCAGCGAGTCGAGTAGTCCCGGATTCAGTCGGAGCAAGCGACGGGTGGTCACGTCTCCAGCCAGCGAATCCGCGCGCACTTTGTTTACCAGGCCAATCATAAAAGGATCGACTGGGCTGATCTGCGGATAGCGGACAGTGAGGCGTGAACCGATGGTCGTTGCCGCGCCAACCGTGATTGAATCCAGCAGCTCGGCAGACTCGATGGTGTATGACAGACCGGCCTTGACCTGCGGATACGCGATGGGTTGCGGACCCGCGTAGTTCGTACGATACGCTTCCGTGAGTCCTTCGACGGCCTTGCGTGCGCCCACCGAGTCTGGCGACCACGAGAAGGCGAAAAGGAATTGCGTGGTATCGTTTGCCTTGAGCTTGAACGGACCGGCAGACACGGTGCCGAAAATGTTGCCGTATTCGTTACGCCAGCCGCCTGCGATCGAGTCCGAATACAGTCCCGCGCATCCGAGCGAACCACACCCGGGAACAGCGATGGTGTCCTGCACGCCATCGTGATTGTAGTCCCACTTGCCAAACGGGCGACCGTTCACCGGGTTTGTGGTGCTGCCCGGTACAAACTTGCTGAACTTCACGCCGGCAACCGACGTGGGAAATGTGCCATCCCACTGTTCTGGGGTGACCATGCCGGTGAAGTTGTTGAGCGTAAAGTCGGACGGGTTACGACCGTCCATGAAGTCGTCTTCTTTCGACGCGAGGTAGCCAAACCCAGCCCGTGTGGAGCGCGTCAGTGCCTGACTCGATCGGCCCACCGAGCCCGGATGCGAGTGGTTGAAGGTGATCGTGTCACCAGCAAGCAGGCTACTTGGATTGTAATAGACATCCGCCGGGTCACGCGAAAAGCGCTTGTTCCGCACATCGCCGAGCGGCGACTTGAGCCACGTCATGGTGTAGACGCCCGCGCCAAACGCGTCGCCGCTCTGACAGCCGCCAAGCGTCGTGTTCAAGTAGCGCTTCGGGAAAGACGTTGAGCAATTTCCGCTCGTGTTCGCCTTCGCCATGTAGATGGTGTTGCTGCTAAAATCGAAATACAACGACGCATACTGACCGCCAATACCACCCATCAAGATGCCAGGCGTGAGACCGAAGTACAGCGAATCGTAGTCAATTCCGGTGCCGTACACGGACGCGGACTTGTTGACCATCTGCACTTGGTAAAACTGCGTGTTACGGGTCGATGGCGCAGAGAACTGGTAACTGTCCATGCGCAGTTCGAGTCCGAGCGGATATCCGTTATCGAGTGGCGAACCAGACCCACCCGGAATGACAGAACCCCATCGCAAGCGCTGCTCGCGGTAGTAATCACTCATGAATCCGTACACACTTTGCGTGCCCAGGTAGTCTGCGGCGTTCAGACGCGAGCGCGACAGGCGCCAATCATCCCAGCGAAAGCCGCTCTTGTCGCCGTTGAACGTGTTTAGCCACACCGAATCCGGCACGGTGAGCTTGCCACGAAACCCTTCCGATCCCCACGTGTCCGGGCAGTCTTTCTGCGCGAGCAAGGAGAATCCTGTGTTTTGATACGTTCCACCGCCGTCAGCACGACACGACGAGCTGGCGTCTGACGTGACACCGGAAAACGATTTACCGAACTGCGCATCGGCTGCGCCCCAACGACGATTGCTGCTGACCAGTGTTTCCCACAACAAGGTCGTGTAACCAAGCGACCCCGTCATGTTGTTGATACCGGGATTTATGGCGCGAATTTTCCGGAATTCAGATGGTGGCGCCGCGCCAGCAAATCCCATCTGGAAATATTGGAAAAAACCACCTTGTGTCGGACTGACGTTATAGTGACCGCGCGTTTGATCGTTCTGGTTTTGCGCATTTGGTCCGCCCTGGTTGACAACACCAGCGCGAAACTGGCCGGTCATGCGCAGGGTTCCAAAGGCGAGATCTTCCGCCGCAAAGAGATCAAATCCGCTCTTTGGCGAAATCGGGATCTGCTTGATCGTGCCGTCAGGCTGCAGATCGTCCAAGTGCGTTACCGGTGCTTGCTGACGCACCTGCGCGTCTGCACGACTTGGCATCGTGACCGAAGCAATACCGGTGAGCAGACCGATCGCCGCGACAACGCGCGTTACGCGACGCATGCGAACCGCCAGCGTCTGTTCGGATAGACCATTGATATGAAAACCCATAAGCTGAGTGCCGTCCACGTTCAAAAGTTGACCGACAGGCCAGTAAAGATGCTGCGACGGGCGCCGATGTACTCGGGCTGGTCGAAGGCGGTCGATGTGTTGTCACCTGCATTACCAATGCGACGATTCGCGAAATCGCGAAGGCCGGCGTCGCACGTGCCGGTGTTGTTGAAAACCTGCACGCAATTTTTACGATCGAGCAAGTTGGTGACCCGAAGAAATCCTGAGTAGCGCAGACTGCCGATGCGGAATGCTTTGTCCACGAGCAACGCAATGTCCTGCGTTGACGGTTGCCGTGCGGAGTTCACATCGCCCTGATTGAGCGAACCGATCTGACCGGCCGCGCTGCCGCGGAGTGGCGTGTACGGGATGCCGGTGTAGTAGTTATACGTGAGTGACGCACTCGCATTGCGCAGCAGTTTGCCCGCGTTCAATGGCAAGTTGGGGATATCGTTCCGCACGCGATAAAACAGCTGCACATTCAACTTCTGCGCTTGATCGAGATCGTTGAGCGTTTCAACCGTTTGCGCGCGGAGCGCTTCGTCGGTGCGCGAAATTTCGTTGGCGCGTTCCGGCGGACGAGCACTTTGCGTGGAGCGGCCAATGCCGTAGTTGATGTCGTAACCCCAGCGATCGGCGAGCGGACGACGGAACGCAATTTCAACGCCGCGCGCCGACAGGAAGTCGCCGTTTACAATCACGTTGTACACCGGCAACGAGCCCGCGTACGTCGATCCAATGTCTTGTGGTGCACGACTTGCGCGGATGCCGGTGAGGCCTGTTTCCGAGCGATTGAACACCGCGATCTGAATGGAATAATTGCGACCGACTGCGCCCGAATATCCCACTTCAAATTGCTTCGCTTCTTCGAGTAGCAAGCCGGGATTGCCAACAAACGACGGATTGTCGGTGCTCAAGTTTGGCGTGCACTCTTTAGTGCCTGGCTTCACCTGATTGGCCGCGCAATAATTGTCGCCGACTCCGGCAACCGTGCCAATGCCGGTGTTGCGATACGTATTGCCGTACAGCGGTACCATCGTGTAGCGACCACCGTTGAAAAACACTTGTGAGCGCTCCGTTAGCGGAAACGCCACGCCAACGCGGGGACTGAACGACGTCCGTGCCGGCGACTGACGGAAATCATCGAGCTGTGCGATGGCCGTCGCGGTATCAAGCAGCACCGCGCGTTGCGTGTTCGGATCAATCGGCGAGGCCGCGCACCCAGCGAGTCCGTAGGGTTGTCCCGCGGCGTTTACCAACTTCTTGCCGTTCACCGACGCCCCGTTGCACACTTCGCGGGCCGTGGTACCGTTGGTCGGATCGAACGGGTTGGCCAGCGCCAAACCACGCGCCCGGTTGTAATCGAAACGGCCACCCAACTTGATCGTGATAAAGTCGTATTCGATTTGACTCTGCACGTACGCGGCAGCTTCGGTCGGCTTGCCACGGTACACTTGCGCAACGAGATTCTTCAGGCCCGACGTTGTGCTCGCGTCTTGTTGAATGTCGCTGTACACAAAATCATGACTGACGAATTGCGCACCGAACTGGAGATTGTTGTGGTCGGTGACCTGTGACTGCACGTCCGCTTTCAGTGTGCGCGTGGTGTACTTCTCGCCACCGTATACGCCGCTCGCGAGCCCCTGGTACGGGACGCGATCGCAGCCCGTGAAACCACCGCAAATGGACAAGAACGATTGATCGAAGTTGCCATACGCGAATGGGCCCGGTATGCAGGTACCGAGGAAGATGGGGCACGTTACACGCTGAAAATCAGTCTGCGCCGCACGCACGGTCACGTTGGTACGACCAAAACGTTGCTCGAGTGAGGCAATCACCAGGCGACCGTTGTCGCGAACAGACGGCTGTAACAAGTCGCGAGACTGTCGGTTGTCGGCGCCGGTCAGAATCTGCAAAGAGTCGGCGCGGTTGTTGACCAACGCCAGCGGATCGCCACGATACGCGAACAGGAAGCGACGATCGTAACCGCGATTCTGACGCTCCGAGCCCGCGCCCGTAATCTTGAACGTGGTATTGGCGAACGGTTGAAAAGTGAGCTTACCAACAACGGACGAGTTTTGCGTACCGCCGAAACCTTGCCAACCTTTGGTCAGATCTTTTGGCGACACAGGCAGAATATTGCTGAGTACCACCGGTGCATTGGCCGTGTAGACGTCGTTGTCAAACTGTAGCACGCGCTGCGCCTCACTCTGCACTTGGCCAGCGATCGCATAGCGCACCTTCGTATTGGTTCCCGGCACTGGACCCGAGAGATAGCCACGCAAAAGGTTGAAGCCCTTCAATTTGTCCTGGACGGTGCCGAACACGTTGCCGGGCAGCGTCGAGTTTTGAAATTCCACCGAACCAGCAACTTCAGATCCACCTTCACGCACGGCCTGGTTGATAACGCCCGCTAGCGCGTTGCCATACTGCGGCTCCATCGCACCACGCTGGAAATCGACTTGCTGAACAGCCACCGCACTCAAACCGATAGCATCGCTACCAAACAACGGGTTGTTGATCGCAATACCGTCAATCATCGACAGCGTTGCACCACCACGACTGCCGCGCACGCGGGTCGTTGGCGTGGTGCTGCGCTGGTCTTCGGCCAACGAAACGATCGACGTGTTGTCAGGTGTCTGCGTAAAGCCCTGCTGAAGCGCCAACACGCCAGCGATGCTCGTCACCGGCAGCGACGTGATCTGTTCCGCTGTAATGGTCGTGCGCGAACCAACTTGGTTGCGCTCAACGAGCGGGACTTGATCGGCTTGCACAGTCACCGCTTGCAGCGTCGTGTTCGAGGCGCGGAGCTTGAAATTCTGCTCGCGCGTGGCATCGATGGAAATCTGAACATTCGTCGCCGTGACGCTTTGGTAACCCAATCGACGCGCCTGCACCGAATAGCTACCGGGCGACACCTGGATGATAAAGAATCGTCCACTCGCGTTTGTCGTATTGCCAAGCGTCGTACCCTGCACCACCACGGCAACCCCTTCAATGGGTTTCCCCGTCTCTGCATCCACCACTACACCGGTAAGTTTGCCGGTTTGGGCCTGCGCGACAGCGATTGGCGCTACAAGGGCTGCGCCCAGAAGCGTCGCGACTAACCACCGACGACGTCCGAGATTCCTCATCTGCTCCTCCAGAAGGGTGTTGCCACGGTCGATCGCTCAGACAGGAGGATTGCCCTGTCCGAGCGGTTGCAACGTCGCGCTCGTGCCCGCTTGGAAACCTTGCGGTACCGTTGGGGTACAAGCACAGCACTGAGAATGGTAAGACACGCGCGGCACGCATCTACCAAAACGAAAAGTCGGGCAATACCCATCGCTGAGTATTTGCCCTAGAGCTGCGGCAAGCTAGCGTCGGTCACAAGTCTGTCAACGTTCAACTCGCGTTAATTCACTCTCTGGTGACAACCGCGCATTCGCGTCGTGCGTCACCCTGTTCCGTATGTTACGAAGAACGAAGTGCGGGGCACGGGGACAAACACCCATGCCCCGCTATTTCGTTATACCCGTCCGCAGCGGCGGTTCGCCAAACACCGCCCTGTTTGACGAACCCCGCTCCGGCACTCGCGGTTTTTACGCCGCGGGACGTCCCATTTCGTGCGCTCGCTCCGTTACAACGCGGACACAGTCGTCCACGACCTGTAAAAACCCGCCATCTACGTTGAACCGCCGTTCTCCCTCAGCAGTTTCCACTCGCAAGATACCACGGCCGAGCACGGTCATCAACGGGGCGTGCATGGCCAGGATGCCAACCTCACCGTCAAACGCCGGTGCCACCACCGCACGCGCCGAACCGCTGAACAATATTTTCTCTGGCGAGATCACCGATACCGATAGTGGAGTGCTCACCGATTAACCCTGCAACTTCTTCGCGTTGGCGACTACGTCGTCCACACCGCCCGCCATAAAGAAGGCTTGCTCGGGCAACGCGTCAAACTCGCCAGCGCAAATGCGCTCGAACGACGAAATGGTCTCTTCCAACTTCACATACTTGCCTGGAATACCCGTAAACTGCTCGGCCACCGCAAACGGCTGCGACATGAAACGCTGCAAGCGACGCGCACGACCAACGATTTTTTTATCGTCTTCTGACAACTCGTCCATACCCAGAATCGCGATGATATCCTGCAATTCTTTATAGCGCTGCAAAATGCGCTGCGTTGTCGTGGCCGCCGTATAGTGGCGCTCGCCGATGTACTGCGCATCAAGAATACGTGAGGTCGAGTCGAGCGGATCGACGGCCGGATAAATACCAAGTTCGGTGATTTTGCGATTGAGCGAGATCGTCGCATCCAAGTGCGCAAAGGCTGCGGCAGGTGCTGGGTCGGTAAAGTCGTCGGCCGGTACGTAAATGGCCTGCACCGACGTGATCGATCCATTGCGCGTGGAGGTGATGCGTTCTTGCAAATCACCCATCTCCGACGCCAACGTGGGCTGATATCCCACGGCACTGGGCATACGACCCAACAATGCCGACACTTCTGAACCCGCTTGCGTAAAGCGGAAGATGTTGTCCACGAATACGAGCACGTCGGCGTTTTCTACATCGCGGAAATACTCCGCAACGGTGAGCCCCGAGAGCGCGACACGCAAACGCGCACCTGGCGGCTCATTCATCTGCCCGTAAATCAGCGCCACTTTCTCGAGAATACCCGCTTCCTGAAACTCGAGATACAAGTCGTTGCCTTCACGCGTACGTTCACCGACTCCGCAGAACACGGACTTACCACCGTGTCCCTTCGCGACGTTGTTGATGAGCTCTTGAATGATGACCGTTTTGCCAACACCGGCGCCGCCGAACAATCCAATTTTTCCACCCTTCACGAACGGAGCGACGAGATCGACAACCTTGATGCCCGTTTCGAGCACTTCGGTTTTCGGCTCAAGTTCCGTGAAGTCGGGACGCTTGCGATGAATGGGCCAGCGCAACGCCGTCGCCGGAATTTCGGCGCCGTTGTCGATCGGCTCACCAAGCACATTGAGAATACGACCGAGCGCTGGCGCACCGACGGGTACCATGATCGGTGAACCCGTGTCAATGACGTCCATGCCGCGCGTTATCCCGTCGGTGCTCGACATGGCAACGGCGCGCACCTGATTGCGTCCGATATGCTGCTGCACCTCGGCTACGACCGAGATAGACTGTCCGCTCGGCGCAACCGCATTGATGCGCAACGCGTTGTACAGCGCAGGCAATCCGTCGGTCTCGAATTCAACGTCGATAACGGGACCAATGACCTGAACGATCTTGCCCAGCGTGGTTGGTGCGACAGTAGTAGCCATGAGACGAATGCGTTGGAGAATGGAGGTCGCTTACACGTGCTACGACAGCGCCGCTGCACCGCCGACGATCTCGGCGATTTCCTGCGTGATCTGTGCTTGACGCGCGGTGTTATACGTGCGCTTCAACACCTGCAACATGTCGGTCGCGTTATCGGTCGC
>JAYTTR010000029.1:0-12021 GCA_043744935.1 Gemmatimonadaceae bacterium | reverse complement strand
AAAACCGGAAAGCGATCGCCCACGGCCACGCCGTTCCTCCCAGGGCGATACACGTCGGTGGACATGCGCTTGCCGTCGCGCGTGGGGATCATCAAGTCTTTGTCGACGAGCACCGCGTCGTATTTAACCGGTGACGATCTCCACCCTGCAGGTGGCATGCGCGACGCATCGCCGGGTTGGGGCGGAAAACTTTGGGCGGCGGCTATCCCGCGCGCAACAAGCAGCGCCACCGAAAGCAACGCGAAGTGCAAGACGCATCGGGAGCCGATACGCGTGCCCGTACGACAAGTGCGATTGCGATACTGGCTGGCGAGAGAACGATTCATCCCACACATTCCCCTATATCGACGTTCTCCGCAAGTCGCATTCTCCGGCGATTGGCGTGATTGCTGGGACGGTCTCCCGCCTGGATGCCAATGCGTGTCAGCTTTTGGTGCTGTATGGCCTTCACGTGCCTGCTTACCACTTTTTCGCCGCGCAGCGCGACCGCGCAGCCAAAGCCGGGTCAGCGTGAGTTGGTGGGCGTCGTGCGCGATCCGAGTGGCGCCGCGTTGGAAGGTGTGACCGTCGAGATTGCCGGCGCCAATACGCGTACGAACGCCCGCGGCGCATTCCAGTTATTCACCGCTGAGATTGATACAGTCACCATTACATTTCGTCGGCTTGGATATTCGGCGATTGAGGCGCTCCTCGCCGCACGAGAGCGGCAGTGGGATACAGTCCTCGTGCAGCTCGAGCGATCATTCCAGCGACTGCGTTCGGTAAGTGTCAACGAAGCCGCACCACGTCGTGCACTCGGCCTGCGTGATTTCGAGGAACGGCGGGCAAAATCCAGTGGCGTGTTTATCACACGCGCGGAGATCGTCGCACGCGGCGTCTCACGCATGAGCGACATCCTGCGCAACTCACGCGGCGTCAACATTGTGAGAGGCCGAGTCCGATTTGTATCGCAAACCGGATCCCGCGGCACCATGTGTCAGCCGGACATCTGGCTCGACGGCACCAGAACGCGCGGCATGGAAGTAGACGACATCTTGGCCAGCGATGTTGAAGCGATGGAGCTGTACTCAAATTTTAGTCTGGTACCGTTCGAATTCTCGTCGCGTGATGCAAATAAATTGCCATGTGGCACCATCGTTATCTGGACGCGAGTTCCCAATGGGAAATCTCCGTAAGCGCTGCGCTCGCTCCGCTGGCTTGGTTATTGGACGAGACGTAAATTACGAGGATAATGTCGTTCTCCTCATACGATCAACGCGTCATGGGCGCTCGGCTTCTCACCGTTTTTTTCTTGTGTTTGACGCTCGTACGGATAGCGTCCGCGCAGGATGTGCGTGGCACAGTCCGTGACAGCGCCAGTGGGCAGGTCATTGCTGGCGTTGTGATCGAAGTGTTCGACAGCGCGGGCACGAGCATCGCACGAGCGTTGAGCTCAGATCGGGGGCAATTTCATATACGCGTGCGTGCAAATGCCGTGCGCGTTGATTTTTTGCGACTGGGCTTTCACCCGCATTCGTTGACGCCGCCGCTTGCGGGCGCGCGAGGAAACGACAGCGTCACCACGCTTGACGTTACGATGTCCGTGCTCGCGTCCCTTGTTACTGGCGTGCGTGTCGACGTCAATCCACGCTGTCCAGTACGCAGCGATGAAGTTGGCGCGCGTGCACTGTGGGAGCAGGCGCGTGCTGGACTATTGGCAATGGTCGTTGCTCGCGATCAAAACCCGGCCGCCGTCATGCGCGTCGCGTACGAACGCAATCTCGATGTCATCGGCATGCGGACGCTACACCAAACTGTGCGCGTTGAATCGGCCAACTCCACAACGCCGTCATACTTTGCCGTACGCAGCGCCACGGACTTTCTGCATCGCGGTTTTCGTGCGGAAAGCAATGGGCGACACACCTATTTCAGCCCTGACGCCGACATTCTGCTCGATCAGAATTTCGCGCGCGGTTACTGCTTTCAACTCGTGACGGGCGATTCTGCAAAACCGCAGCAGATTGGATTGGGCTTTGTGCCAGCGGACCGTCAACGCGGGCGCGTGGACATCACCGGTGCGCTGTGGATCGACACGACAACACGTGCGATTCACGATCTCGAATTTCGATACGTCGGTGTTGACGAAACGTCAGAGGCGCTTGGCGCGGGAGGACGCGTATCGTTTCGCATGATGCCCAACGGGGTCACAGTCATTGACCAATGGTTGCTACGATTGATCGGCGCGCCGGAAATCGATTCACGTGGTAACGCCGCCATCGCGCAGCAATTCGTTGTTCGTGAAGTGGGTGGCGAGCTTGTTCGTGCATCGTGGGCAGACGGCACTGCGTGGTCCGCATCGCTCGGCCATGCGCGCGTGCAACTACTCGATGAGCAGGGCAAACCAGCGGCTGGTGTTGCCGTTGGACTCGCGGACACCGATTATCGCGCCATTTCTGACGTGCGCGGCTATGCGACGTTTGATGATCTTGCGCCCGGCCCGTACGTCATGTTTGTCGTCGACGCACAACTCGCCAGGGTCGGCATCACGATTCCAACGTCGTACGATTTCACGGCGCGCAGAGGTTCGGTGACTGTGTCACAGGCCACGATCCCCAGTGCGACGGAATATGCAACGCAAGCATGTCGGGATCGTGGGTTTCCCGAGGCGCGACAGGTACTGCTCGCGCGAGTGACAACCACAGAAGGACGACCGGTGCGCGATGTGTCGTGGCGGCTAGTACGCAATCCAGATCTGCGCAGCGCGACCAGGGTCAACGGGAACGAGACGGAACCGAACGGACTGATCTTCCTCTGCGATCGTGTCGTGTTCGGAGAATCAATACGCGTGGAGATTTTTCGCGGTCGCGTGTCACAAGCCGTCGCGGACGTGCGCGTTACCGACCGACTCACGCTGGTGCGACTGATCGTGCCAATGACCGTTCCTGTGCTGGGGGCGTCAAGCAATACCACCGATACATCGACTCCCGTCGGCATTAGCATATCGGGTACGGTACGCGATTCTGTCAGTGGCCTCGGCATCGCCAATGCGATGCTCACGCTCGTCGACACACCGCACGTATCGGAGAGCGACAGTGTCGGTCGGTTTGCGTTCGCGGCGTTGCAGCGCGGTGACTACGTGGCTGAAATTCGCACACCTCGCCTCGACTCGCTCGGCACGCTGAAACGCGTCGTCATTTCGGTATCCATGCTCGACAACATATTCACGTTCTTCACACCAACCGACGATCAAATTGCCGTCGCAATGTGCGGCGACGCTGGCATCTCGGGGGTGCTGGTTGGGCGCGTGGAGTCGTCAACCGCCGCTGGTCTCGACACCGCCAGTCGGCACGTGGTTGCGGAGTGGACCGAACCACGCACCACGGCGCGCGGTGCACCTAGTGCCCAGTTACGTCGCGTCAACGCGGCGGCCGATGCGCGCGGCACGTTTCGATTGTGCGGCGTGCCATTGGGCGTTCCCATCGTCCTTCGCGCGGCGGTCTCGGGCGCGCGTACTGACGGTCGCGTGCCCACAGACGTGCATCTATCGCTCGGCCGACGCATTGTGCGCGCCGATCTGTTGTTACGCGGTGCGCCGCCCGAGCTTAAGTAAGCGCAACAATTGCACCGTCTCGACACGATCACGCCGCAACACTTACTCTGGAGAAAAAATGCAAACACGTTTGCTGTGGGTCGCGTTGCTGCTGACAGGCTGCGCTTCGTCCAACGCACTTCCTGAAAGAAGCGCCACGCAAACGTTGCAAATCACCGGGGTGGCGGGCTCCCTCACGCTGAATCCCAGCAGTAGTGCAAGTACGGTAACGCTCGCTTTTCCGATCGAGCAAGTGTGGCGTGCGCTCCCGACGGTCTTTGATTCGCTCGGGCTCCCGGTGTCGACGGTCGATCAAGCGAAGCATGTCATCGGCGTTGAGCGACTGAAAATTCGGCAGCGTCTCGGGAAAACGTCACTCAGTCGCTACTTCGACTGCGGTGAAACCCAGATTGGCCCGAATGCTGATTCGTACGACGTATTTTTGACATTGCTCCTCCAATTGCAGCCGAGTGCGACAAATACAACCTCGCTATCGACCGTGATCGATGCGACGGCAAAGCCCGTCGCATTTTCGCAAAACCCGTCCGCGTGCTCAACAAAAGGTGCGATCGAACAGCGTATGACGGCGCTCATTCAAGCGCAGTTACAACGCTGATCCGCCACGGCGGCCGCGACCTGCTGGTATACCGAAGGGAACGCTGCCACCAACGCCCATTTTCTCGCGCAGCGTTTCTTCGTTCTCTTTCGACTGCTTCTGCAACAACGAAAGGGCGGTGGTTTTCTGCGCATCGTCAAGTGACGGCATCAGCTCTTTCACGGAGCGGTCGTAGTTCTCTCGAATTTCGCCGATGACTCCCATCAGTGCTTCACGCGCGACGACCGATCGCACTTGATCTTCCGTGCTTGCCACGCTTGATGTTGGCTTCATTTCTCTCACCAGAGAATCCACGGCCTTCAGCAGTGGAGAGTTTTTTTCTCTCAGTTTCCCGTCGGCGTCTTTGAATTGCCTGGTCTGTTCGTCGCTGAGTTTCAGATCTTTACGTTTGTCAAACAGAAATCTGATGGGACTCATGCTTTCAAAGTCCTTACTCGACAAATTCGGCCCGGTTGGAGCAGACTTCATGAGTTCGTCGGAATTGTCTTTTGTGCCACGGTCGCGATTCCGACCACCCTGCGCGCTGGCGATGGTCGGCAACATCGCGAGGGCGAGTATCGCTACTGAGGTGCGGAACATGACGAGGCTCCAGTATGCAAGCGCGCGGGGCTGTCGGAGACTCCGACAGCCCCGCGTGCAACGTGAGATGACGAACCGACGCTAGAAGATCGACGGTGGCCGACGATCCCAGACGAATGATCCCGCAGGCACGAGAAACGCGGCCGTTTGCGGCGTTCGCGCACCAGCCACGGATCGCGGGTACACGATCAGCGTCACAGCCGATCCGGCCACGGTGGTACCCGGAAGCGCGTCAGTATCGATCTTGCCACCGGCGCCAGCACTGGAGAATGCAGCCGCTCCTTGCAGCGCAAGCATGTCGGCGAACAACGCAGTGCCACCGCCCGCTGGCTGCACGTTGTACAGGATGTTGCCGGGTGCCGCATTAACGAACGCCGATGCCGACAACGGTTGCACTGCCGCCCATGTTGCGGCTGCCGGGAGCGTACCGTTCTGCGCATATTGGCGTACGTCAATCGCTGCCGTTGTGGTGTTGATCACTCGCAGAGCGATTTGCGCACCTGGATCAGCAATGACTTCGGGAATGACGGTGAGCTGAAGGCCAGGCGTCGAACCCGCGCGCGCTGAGCCCCACAAAATTACCGTGTAGTTCCTTCCCGCCTCAAGCGTCACCGTCGAATCTTTAAGTTTCGTTGACGCAATCGCCTGAATTGTGTCGTCGAGGAATACGACGAAATGTCGAATGCCCGCCGCTGCAGGTTTGTATTGCACCTGCGCGGACGCTGTCACACCACCCGATGTGAGCGGATTTCCGCGGAAGATGTTGCGGAACTGCGCATTCGTTTCCACCAAGTCTACAAACCGAAAGTCGAGTCCGAATGCACCCGCCGTGTCTGGCACCGCATTGATGAATCGAACGCCAGCGGTTGGATTGGCCCCGGTGGTGATCGTTGCCTCAGGTGTGCAAGCGCTCGCTGCACCGGCAACAAGGCATAGCGCCGAGAAACGAAGAAATCGTCCCATGAATACTCCGTGGAGGTGGAAACTCGCCGTACCCGCGATCAGGGCCACGGGATACGAATGCTGGTTGAATTCGAATCGCCCGGCGCAGGTAGCGGTGCCGCTCTGCCGGAGCCGACAATTGCGCGCGTAACGAGAATGGCAACACCACCAAGTGCGACCGCGCTGAGGAGCGCTGTGCGTCCACGAGAAAACTTTTTTTCGCGCACTTGTGTGACGTATTCGGACTTAACAACGATGCGCTCACCCGTCCACGTTTGCTCACCACCGCGAAGCAATCGAACAGTCGCCACTGCGATGACAAACTCGCCGCCGTTCCGCTGAACGAGCCGACCTTCGATCTCGTCGATCTCCGGTCCCATGCTACCGCCCAACACTGCCCGACCTACATCGTTGATGCCGAGTGCGACTTGCGTTCCGATCAACGGCTGCGTGCTGACCACGGGCTGCAGCGTGTAACAGCCCGTGAACAACAGCCCGCCCATCAACAGCGCCACGTATCGCTTCATCGGTCCGAACGATTTACCAACCGTACACACTCTTCGCAGCGGTTGACCCGGGCGCATTACCCGCGCCTGGTCCGGCGCCGTACAACGCGGACTGTGGAACACCGCGCGCGAGCAAATCCTGGTATGGAATAGCCCAGAACAACGGCGTATCCAACGGCAACTCACCCCAACCGCGACCATCGAGATACCACGGCACATAGCTCGTGTATGCGGTTTCAAGGCGCTTCTCATACTTGAGTGCGTCCCACAGGTTGCCGCAGGCGACTGTATTGAACGCTGGACCAACCGGCACCTTCGGTACGCAACCGTTGCCGCCTGGAACCGGCGACGTCGCATCCAGCGCGGTAATCGCTGGCAAACCGTTTTTCGTACGCGTGATGTTCACGAGCGCGACGGCTTCGGCAAACTTTCCAGTGCGGTACAGCCCTTCCGCTTGCAGCATGTCCAGTTCGGCCTTCACGAAAAACGGCGTGTTGCCGTTGCGAGCGGAACCGTCGCCTGACACGGCCCATGAATGGAAGCGAACGAAATCGTAATTTGACAAACCGAAACCTGAACCCGCCAACTGATCACCACCGGCCGGACGATTGACGAAGTAGTGTTTGCATGCCGTCGAAGCCGCTTGGCACGACGAAATGGCAAACTCCGCTTGCTGCGCCGCGCGCGTCGAACCCTGCGGGAAACGCTGGTCCGGCGTCACCATGAAGAAGCTATTGCCGCCCGACCCACGATCGCCGGCCGGTTGCGCGATCCACGCCGCATACGCACCCGATGTATCCGCCATGCCGATGTAGAACGGCGGCATCTGATGCCACAATCCATACGTTTCGTACTGCGCGCGCCATGAGTTTCCCGGGCCCGCAGTCGTGCTGGTCGTGATCAAGTGATCGGTGGTGATGCCGTTCTGAGCATCCGCGATTAACGACGCCCAATCAACCGCCGCTCGCTCGGCGGGTGTCCGCGCAATGTTGGCCCGGAACCGTGCACGATAGCTGCGAATGAGTTTAGTAAATTCAACTTTCGTAAAGCTGGTCGGAGACGGAATCCATGTAGCAGGTAACGGGAAACCGTCACCGCCCGTGGCCGCGAATGCGGTCATGTCAATCGCGCGCTGAAATGCGGCGTAGGCAGAATCCATCAGTGTTTTGTAGCCTACAAGCTTGCCCGGGTCGTCCGCGCCAGTCTTTGCTGAAATAACCGCACCCGAATCGTGCATGAGCGCCATGTACCCAAGCGAAATGCCACGCAGGAATTCCGCGTACGCTTTGTCGCGCGCGTCGCGCGCGGGCGTGCCAATCGAAAGCCCACGATCAACCTGACCGATGAAGCTCGAGGCCACCCGCTCTACCTCGCTCATGTACTGATACAGCCGATACTGCTCATCCTTACACGCGTTCGCCAACGAATTGACGTTGGCTGCACCGCTAAACGGCGTGCGTTGATTCTGGCAGTTATTGCCGAGGCTCGAGTAATTCATCATCGACATGACGTTGGCCATGCCTTCGATGTTGGTCGTGCTTCCATAAACACCGCTCGACCATCGCTTGTAGTACGTACCGATGAGCGCTTCTGCATCCAAAGGAGTACCGAGCACGCGTTCCGTATCGCCGGCATTCGGATTCGTTACTTCGAGGTTCTTCTCACATGCGCCGAGGCCAACCAAAGCCGCGATAACAGCGCATGCAATCAGTTTGCGTGTCATGAGGTCGTGGCTCCTAGAAGCGCGAGGAGATGGAGAACGTAAACGTGCGGAGCGTTGGAAAACCGAACGCATCCACCTGATTAATGAGACCCGAACCGGCCTGACCACCCGTCACACCAACTTCTGGATCGAAGCCCGTGTACTTCGTGAAGGTCAACAAATTGCGACCGACGAACGAAGCGGTCCAATCGCCAACGCCACCGATGCGTCCGAGACGATACGTGACGCTCATCTCGCGAAGCTTGGCGTACGAGCCATTCTCGGTGTTGTAGTTATTCGGTCCGAGAACGTCATAGAAGCCGCCCGTGCCGACACCTTCTGATCCACCGGCGCGCCAGCTGTAGCCAACTGGCTTTGCTGTTTCCACCGTCTTGCCGCCTTGGTCGAAGTAGCTCGAGGCGTAATCGAAGATGCCCCAGCCTTCGCCTTGATTGTTGATCTTGTGTCCAACCGTTCCATCAAGCAACCCATAGAGCGACACGCGCTTGTACGTGAACGTGCTGTTTATGCCAAAACGATACTTGGGCAGCACGTTACCGAGAATGTG
The DNA here is from genome assembly GCA_043744935.1 of Gemmatimonadaceae bacterium. Lineage (GTDB taxonomy): Bacteria > Gemmatimonadota > Gemmatimonadetes > Gemmatimonadales > Gemmatimonadaceae > Gemmatimonas. Next base: position 3,540 of record JAYTTR010000029.1, on the reverse strand, counting down.
CAGGATACCCGTGCCCTCGCCCTTGTCACCACGGAGCGGACGGTCCACGATCGGATGGCCGAAAAAGAGCGGATAATTCCAGGGCGAATCAGCCTGCGACAACTTGGTCTGCCACAAGTTCTTCGTGATGCCATCCTTCCAACTATTGCCATTGCCGGTCCAGACGACCCAGCCCTGATCGTTGACTTGATATGCTTTGCCGTCACCGCAAGACGCCTGTACGGACGAGGGCATGTCGCCACACGTCTTGTAAAATTTGCGTCCGTAAATGTTGCCGTACCGATTGATCTGGTAGCCGTCGTACTTGTCCGGGTTCGCAGAAATCTTGAAGAAACTGGAGACACCGTTGCCAAGATTGGCGCTGACCGGATATTCCGGAATATCAAGCTTCGTGATGAAGGTGCGCGTTTGATCGTACGTACCGCGCACGCTCCACTGCAGATTTTTCTTTGTGATGAGTGGGAGATTGGCCGCAACTTCCCACGTGTGATTGGCCAGCGTACCGGCGTTCTGCCATTGCGTACCGAATCCCAACGACGCCGGAGTCGGCACGTTGAGGATCTGGTTTTTTGTGGCTGCATCAATATGCGAAAGCTCAATGCCCAAGCGGCCGAACAACGTGAAGTCGGTGCCGATATCCGTTTCCGTCGTGGTCTCTGGCTTCAATTTCCGGTTGCCGGCCTGGCCCAAAGAACAACCGGCGGTGGCGCAGTTATATGTCTCGTATTGCGCATCAAAGCTCGGGGTATTGCCCGCGCTACCGCGCGACGCGCGCAAACGGAAATCACTGATGATCGGCAAGCGATACCAGGGCTCCTCCGATACGCGCCATACACCAGACACGCGGCCAAACGGCGCCCAACGATTGCCTGATCCAAACAACGAACTCCCGTCGTAGCGATAGGTGCCGTCAAGAATGTACCGACCTTTCAAATCCAGGTTGGCACCGCCCACGGCACCCATGTTCTTGATCGTTTGAGAACTGGACGTGGCGAGCTTGTTTGTCGTGGTATTGCTTAACGTGAACACGTCTTTCACGATAAACTGTTCGCCTGCGCCGCTATTGATGTTCAGCACATCCTGATCATACAACGCGCGGAAATTGAGCTTGCCGTTCAGGTCTTTCGTCAATTGATGACGGAACGTTGCCGAGAGTTGTCCGTTCATCGACTCTTCACCACGATCGCCGATCGACTGGTACCCGATGTTCTGCGTCAAATCTGTAGCGAACGTGCGATAACCCTTGACCTGATAGAACGGGCGATTCTGCTGTCGATTGTCATACGAATACGACGCATCAAACGTGGCCCATTCCGCCGGGGTATACGTGCTACTGATCGTGCCCAGATACCGCACGGAATACTGGTTTGACACCAAATTTTCCTGATCGTACAAGAAGGTGCCGGCACCGTTGCCCGAGCCACGCAATCCGGCACCGCCGCCTCTCACGATGGCGCGGCCGAGGGTATCACGCGCGAGGTAGTCAGTTCCGGCGGGCGCACCGCGCAATAACTGGCCGAAAATAGTGCCACCGGACGAACCGCCCGTGCGACGATCGAGATACGCGCGGTCGTACAAGCTGCTCATCGACACCGTCCAATTCGACCGAATGTCGTAGTCGAGATTGAGTCGTGCACGACGCTGCTGTTCGCCCTTCAAGCCTTTGATCGCGCCGCCATCATCAGTGGCCGATCCACTCACGAAATATCGAACGCTGCCCGCGCGACCGCTGACGTCGAGCGAATTGAGAGACACCGGATTAGCGGAGACGACCTGCGCAATGCCGTTGTAGCGCTGCGTTGGCCAAATGCTTGATTGGAAAATATTCAATAACTCGGCGCCAGACGCCGACGGTGAAGAAAATTGCATCGAATACGGCGTGCGCACTGTATCTGCATTCACGTTGTTGATGCGATAAATCTCTGCCATCCACGGCGTTGACCGTGAGCAGCTGGAAATATTGGACGAGCCAAGCAAGCAAAATTTCTTGCCGGTTTCATCGAGCTGCAATGTGTTGTAAATCGGAGCGCCGTACTTGAGGCTATTCAAATCGCTGACGCCATACTCAGTGCGAAAATTGAACTTGACGCCTTCGCGCGCAGCACCGCGTTTGGTTTTGATGATGATGACGCCGTTTGCCGCCGTCGATCCGTACAAGGATGCTCCAGCGGCACCTTTCACGACTTCCACCGATTCGATGTCCAGTCCACCGACATCGTTCAGGCTGCCAACGCGCTGGATCGCGCCGTCGACAATGATGAGCGGGCTCTGGCTCCGACCCGTCGCGTTAATCGACGTGGGGCCGCGCATCATGATTTCTGGCGAACTGCCCGGCTGTCCGCTGACACCAGCAATGCGCATACCGGCCACTTTGCCCTGCAGCGCGGTGATGGGATTCAGCGCTGGTACCGGAATATCTTCCGCCGTGAGTCGACCAACCGAGAACGGAACTTTCGAACGCTCCGTGCCCTCGATCGATCCAGTCACGACGACTTCACTCAAACGATTCAAATCCTGTTTGAGCGCGAAGTTGATGGTCTGGTTACCGGGCCTGAGCGTCACCGCGATAAATGCGGGCTTGTAGCCGACGGCTCGCACACGCAGCATGACCGACTGTCCGGTGACGCGAGCGGCCGGCACGACCAGCGAGAATGAGCCGTTGCCTGTGGTCGGCACCGACAACACCAATTCGCTGATGAAGATGTTGGCGGCTTCCAACGGCTGTCCGGCTTCGCTGGTCACCTTTCCGGTAATCACAGCGTTTTGTGCAGACGCTCGACTCGCTGGCAGCGCGAGCAAGAGGCCCAACGCTGCCAAAGCGGTCCAACGAAGGCGGTGCAGCAGACTCATGGTGGTCATCTCACTCCCTTGTGGTATAAAGGGGATCGCCAAGACGGCACGTGCGACAGCGGCGGGAACGGCTGCGCGCAGGGAACAGCAAGAGGCGGGAGCCGCTTCCGCAACGGAAGAACGGCGAGTGTTATGTAGCGCCGGAGCGTACATGCAACCTTTTCACGGTTCAGGGGTTCACACAATTAATCCTTAGTCACGCTACAGTACGGTTCCATACCGGTTCTCGCAATACTGCATTGCGTTGCCGGTAGGGTTGTAGTGCACCCAACTGGGGACGATTGGACAACATCCATAGTGTGTGCCGCGTCACATTTGCGATTTTATTGATGAGTTCGGTTGCTGATTCCGCAACCTATGGTTAATGCGATTTTTCGCGAATCTACGTGAAAGTTCGGCCGTCGTTCGGACAGCTCGGCGATCGATGGAAGGGTTGCCTTCTTTTACATAGAGAGGGTGGATCACGTCCGTCCAGCAACCACGACCTCATACCGATCGTTGCTATTTGTACGATTCTCTGGTTTCCGTGCTTAGCCGTGTCCTTGCTATGCCGTTATTGCGATCTGGGCCCAAACGGCACAGCAACCGGATGCCTCCTACACACAGACTAGCAGCCATCCGCGGTCGGCGACGTCAACGACCGCCCGCCGCTCCGACGCGACTCACTGCACCCGGCGTCCAATTCAACCC
>JAYTTR010000028.1:0-12023 GCA_043744935.1 Gemmatimonadaceae bacterium | reverse complement strand
GCACCTGAACAAGTGTCGATGAGCCGTCTAACGAAGATGTTGAAAAAGTCCTTCGCGAAAACTGCGGCGAGCGGCGTGCAAATTTCGAGCGCCACAATTGCCCCGAGATCGATTACCGTCACGTGCCGAATCATTCATGTATCGCGCAACGCGGTGAAATTGCGACGGTAAATTCGTTACCTGACTTATTCTACAGCTTCGACGGGTGGCGCATCGTGGGATGGTCATGGGCAAAGAACCGCGGCCCAGCGTAACCGGTTGGCACAGGTGGCCTCGCTCAAAGCGGCATAACGCTCGCGTTGCTCTTGACAGGGCCTTCAAAGATTGCGGTCCTTGCTCGCTGCGCTCACCGGCCGCACGTTATTGAAGAGTCCTGCAATAGAACGCCGCGGTTTGACGGCTTCTCCGGAAATTAATTATGCACAGATCACCAGAATTGCGTGCAGTGTTGGCGTTTCGTCTTCGATCTCGCACGCCGGAAGGTTGGAGTCGCTTCTATGCTCTCTGGATGGCGTTCAATGCAATTTACGGTGGAGAACCGGATGATCGCGAGCGCGCACGTGTGATGAATGCTGTGCGACTTCACACGCCGACGCGCGAGGCAAAGAACTTACTGCGTCGACATGCGGCTTCGATCACGATGTTGATTGCGACTCCTCCCGGAGACTTACGCAGGGAAAGCTGGGATCCGAAATTCAGCGCGGCCAGTAAGCGATGCGTACGTCGGTATTTAGATAGGAACAGCTCTGCACAGGGGCGACTGAGTGCTGTCGCCGGAATTCTTTACCAAGTTCGCTGCAATCTGGTTCACGGATCGAAGGATCCTGACAACAAGAGAGACAAGATGTTAGTTCGCGAAAGCGTAAAAGTCTTGGAGGATTTGCTTCCCTCTCTTGAGAGCGCGTTGACCGCCCCTCGGTAGCCGCGCCATCTAACGAACGTTGCTGCAGTCGAACGCGCTGCGGTACCCTGTATTTCTTTCGCCTTCGCTCACTTGTTCACGGATACCCTATTGAGCGTTATCAGCAGAACGCCGCGTTATGCCGCTGCGCGTCTTTTCTTGTACGCGATGGCTATCGCGAGAGCGTTCGTGCTCGCACCAAGTCCTGTGAGCGCACGCACGAGTAGATCTATTGGTACCGATGCTTCGCCCGGCGGTATGTCGATATTGGCGGCACTCGCGCTCAACGGCCCTCCGATACCGATCGGTATCCTCGCCATTGCGTTGGTCGGCTGGGGCATTGGAGGCGCTGATAGGCGCCAGCATGCTCCGCTCGGCGCGCCGCGTGCCGGATCGTTTGGGAGCACCTGATGACAATGCCACTCGGCTGCTGCCGTGAACGTGCGGTCCGACTGCACGTTCACAGCGCAGCATTCGTGACCACCGCTGAGGAACAACCATGAACCGCACCGCTAAGTGAACGCGCGCCGATGGTACATGATCGCGGGTATTGTGCTGCTGGACGTTGGTCTCGCCGCGCACGTTCTCGCCGCCATGGCAATCGGCGGTACTGCATTGGCCTTTCGCGATCACCTGCTTGGATTCCTCGCGTTGACGATGGTGTGCGGCGCACTGTTGTATGCGCTGAGTCTGCGCTTCTGGAAAGGGCGACACGACATCACCCTGCTTGTGCTTGGCGTTGTACAGGCACTGCTTGGCGCGTTCGTGTACGCGACGCGGTACAGCGTGCATGGCTAAGCCGGTGTCGCCGCGCTTGTCAGGCGCCGTGAGCCATAAACGATTTGGCGCCAGCGGAATCACGCAGTAGCTTCGCCCTACTGACGCTCATTCGCGTCATTCATTCAGATGGAGCGTGCACAATGCGGACAGTCGAACAACGTGACAACCATACAATATTTGCACAAGCGTTATGTGCGCTTCTCATGGTAGGTGCCGTGATGGCACCAGTGCGCACGGCGAGTGCGCAAACGGGACCACCGTCACGCGCGCCGGACAAGGGGTGCAAGTGGGAACGCGTCGCTGACAAAACCGCTGCGTTTGCGGCATGGGTGGAGCGATGCGATTATGGCACGCGCAAGATTCACTTGTTCTTCAAGGGCCACGCGCTCATGCAGCAGTACAGTGATGGCGGCGCGACGGCAGATACACTGATCGAATCGTTTAATTTGCAGCCCAATGAAGCGACGGATGCGGGTGTGCGACGCGTGTATTTCGCGCATACGGCAACGGCCATCAGCGACAAGTGCGTGATGGCGCCGTACACGCTGGGCAACGCGCCCACTGGTATGAAGCGGTTTACGTTTGTGCCAAATGCCGCGTACGAAAAAACGCTCAAAGCGAAACAGGATCCCAACGACATTCCTGATCCGCCGTGTGGTGATTGGGGAATAGCACCAGACGGTCAACAGTTTTTTGCGGTGTGGCCAACGAGCGCGGTTCGGCGTGTGCTGTTTGTGCGAGTGGGGCAGGATACACCGTTGTTCGATGAGATGACGTTGCAGTTACTGGCTCCGTCGGCTGTTGCTAAGGCGAAGTCGCGATGATGTTCAGGATTATCTCGATTGTCGGCTGGATTTGTTTCGCTCATTGTTATTCGCGACAGCGCGGGCTCTGATACCGCCGGGCGCGGACTGGGGCGTGGATGGGGTTTAATGCTGCTCCCGATTGTACTAGCCGCGCGCGGACTGTTGTATTGGGCGACGAAGTCGGGTTCAAAATTCGGAACACTGACCGGAACCTTGCTGGTCGCGCTGCCCTTTATTTTTCGCGCGAAGGGCCGCATCAAACAGATGCGCGAGGTAGCGCAATCCAACGCACAGCAAGCGGAGCATGGGCTGTTTGCCGACGCGAATCTCAACACGATTGTAAAAGCCATAGATGCCGGCGACACGACCGCATTGCAAAATTTACTGGCGTCGTACAAGGCGAGCGGCACCGCGTTGAATTATGCAGAGCGTGATCGCGCCGGTGCGACACTGTTGGGATTTGCGGCAACGCGGGCGATGGACTACGAGGGAACGCCGGACAAAGTGGCGGCGCTTCGCATACTGCTGCAGAACGGCGTGCCGTACGCGGCCGATGCGAAGAGTGTCGGTGAGGACTGGAGCGCTGAAGCCATTACCGGCGTCAACGACAAATATCTTGAGATCGCGGCCATTGCCCTGGATGCTGGTGCCGACGCCAAACAGAAGGCGCGTTATGATCGGCATCCGATCATCATGAGTTACGAACTGAGCGTGCCCAAACTACAGCTGCTCGTACAATACGGCGCTGATGTGCACGTGTTGAACGAGCGCGGTGAGACGACGCTGTTTAACATGGTGAGTTTCAAGAAATTTCCCCAGGCGTTGTTCTTTTTGCAGCATGGAGTGGATCCCGACGTGGCAGCATCAGACGGACGGACGATGCAGAGTGAACTGGAGAAAGGTGTGCAGGAATATCAGTCGCAACAGCGCCCGATGGAGCCGGGATATGATGCGTTTGTGGCGGCGTTGGCGACGCGCAAAGCGAAGGCGAAGTAGTGGGGAACCGGCGCAACGGATCGGACGCCACTAGCTTTCGGGTATGATTGACTGGTCCTCCTGCGCAGCCGTCGAGCAAGACCCAGAGCGGTACAGCGGTGCCTGGCTGTTCCGGGACACCCGCGTGCCGGTTGCGGCGCTATTCGAGAATTTGGAAGACGACGCGCAGGTTCAGGATTTTCTGGACTGGTTCCCCGGTGTTACGCGAGACCAAGTGCGTGCGGTGTTGGAGCACGTGGCACGCAGCGCGCTCTCGGCAGCGTAAGTGCGCGTGCTGTTTGACCACGGTACACCCGCCCCGCTTCGTCGTGTTCTGGTGGGACATACGGTGGAAACCGCGTACGAGAGGGGCTGGTCGCGCCTGACGAACGGCGATCTGTTGAATGCGGCCGAAGCCGCCGGGTTTGCGGTCTTCGTCACGACCGACAAGAATTTGCAGTATCAACAACTGCTGGCCGCGCGCCGCATCGCGGTGGTCGTGCTCAGTACGACAAGCTGGCCACGCATGTCGCGGGTGAGTGCGGAGATCGCTGCAGCTGTAGATGGGGCCACGAAGCGAGCTGCCTTCGTCGAAGTGTTAATTCCGTAACATTGTTCGGAATGACTAATGATCATGGTCGCTGCTGTCGACCGATGGGTTGCGGTGGAGACCTGACAATGACAAATGCGCAATTGAACCGTGTGATGCCGACCTACACAGGCTGCGCGTCGATCGAAAAAACCAATGTGCATCAACGCTCGCCGCTATTCTTTTGTCTTGAGCACTTGATCGAGTCGTTGGAACTGATGTTTCAGTGATCTGGCGGATCACTGTTTTTAACCGGGCATACAGAGATGCGAGCAACCCAATCCTCCATGCAAACAAACTCAGGTTTTCTGACAACGCTTGTTCATGTGCTGCTCATTGCCGCGTGTACTGCAGCGCCAGATCGTGCACGAACAACGACGTCAGCGCTGCGAGCTGATACCGGTCACGTAGCCATCAGCAACGGGTCCCTCTTTTTTGAGCAGAAAGGCACGGGCGACGTCGTCATTCTTATCCACGGCGGCAATCTCGATCGCCGCATGTGGGATCCGCAATTTGACAGCGTGAGCAAATCGCATCACGTCATTCGGTACGACGCGCGCGGGTACGGACTGTCCTCACCAGCGGACCAACCATTCTCGGCACAAGATGATTTGCTGGCGCTCATGCGCGGACTCCACATCGCGAAAGCGTCATTTGTTGGCCTTTCGATGGGCGCTCGCATCGCGATCGACTTTGCGCTTGCGCATCCAGAAATGGTAGATCGCATCGTGCTCGCGGCACCGGGAATTAGTGGTGGCACATGGGCCGCTGACGGCGATACGCTGTGGGTTCTTGCTGCGCGCGCGGCGGCAAAGACTGGCGATTCGCTTGCGGTCGCGCGCGCATGGCTTGGCAGCGCGTACATCCGCACAGCGCTTCACCCCCCCGCGCGCGCGGACTGGATTCGTGAAATCGTCGACGGTAATGCAAGCTATTGGATGGGAATAGTGCGGCATCACGATCTCGAACGCGAAGCTATACCCGCAGCCGCTGATCACCTCGAACAACTGCAGGCGCTAATCCTGTTGCTCGTTGGAGAGCAAGACACGCCGTTCATTCAGGACGTTGCGAAAGCGATTGCTGCGCGCGCTCCGAATGTGCGGCGCAACAACATTCCATTTGTGGGTCACATGTTGAATCTAGAAGCGACAGATCGATTCAATACCGAGGTGCAGAAATTCCTCGCAGGGAGACCGGTCGCTTCCGAACGGTGATGGCGCCCGCTCAGCGATGTTAATCATCGTACACACTCTGACGCGGACTCGCGCTAACATCTCGCCCAATTCCGCGCATCCACCGATGCGCAAGGTCGGCGTCCATTCGTGGATGCCAGAGCAATGAAATCGTGAGTTCCGGCAACTCAGGCGGAATAGGAAAGCTGAACATGCCCACAAGGAGATTGCCCGAACGAGGCTCCGGCACTACGACCCGTTTCCAAATCGACCGTGCGGTCGCGCAACGCAACGCTGTCTTTCCAATGTTTCTTCACAAAATGAAGTCGCACACTTGGCGCTTCACGGCCCACGCGTGCTGTGAGCTCCGCGCCAAAATTTTCCGCGAAACTATCGCTCGTGCGGATGTGATCGAAATGCGCGGTCATAATTCGTCGTCGCAAAATTTCGCGCTATCGACATACCGGTAGCGCATCAAGACTCTCCTCGCGCTTCATACTCACCACGGTCAACGACTGTACTGCTGCCGGTTCGGTTGGTGCCAGGGTGATCGTTACCCGCAGATCACCCGTCGCGCAGCGCAAACGCCAACTGCCCCGCAATGCATTCAGTGCAACCATGTCGCCCGCTTGTTTGCAGTTGTCACCTGCCGCCATGCGCAATATTTCCATCGCGGCCCGACGACGTGGTTTTGATTCGTCGAGATAAAGGTTGATGGCGGCCAGACTATCCGCGAGCGTTTCGTTCCAGTTGCTAATCAGTCGCGACACTTGCTCGCGTCGTTCCAGCAATACCGGCGCCGGTTGCGGCGCACGCGCCTGCATGCCACCTGTTTGCGCGAGGATCTCCAAAGCCTGATCGCTCACCGTGCCCCAGCTCGTGTACGTGAGATTGCCCATCGCGACAATGCCCACACCGTAGTCTGGCAACCACTTCATGACCGAACCGAAACCGGGCAGTCCACCAGAATGCGAAATCGTGATGCGAAACCCACAGCTTTGACGCACGCCGAGCCCGTAGCCATATCCGCCTGCGCTCAACACCGGAGTTCCCGACGCATCGCGCACGGCGGTGCCGCCATTGTAGCGAATGACCTGCTGCATCTCACGGAGCGACGATCGCTTGAGGGGTCCGGTTTCCGCTCCATCGCGCGCCGGCCACGCGCCAAGCATGAAGCCAACCCATTTGCTGAGATCACTCACTGACGTGAGCATCCCGCCCATCGAACCAAACGCACCGTCGGGCAACTGCGCTTCTTCCAGCCAAGTGCCATCCTGGCGGCGATATCCGTGCGCGAGCAGCGATGGTTTGACATTCGCCGCTTGCAGCGTTGTCACTGTCATACCGAGCGGCTGCAACACCTTCGTGCGGATATAGCGCGGGTACGGCATGCCACCAACATTTTGTACGATACGACCGAGAATCGCGAAGCCGAAGTTTGAATATTCGTACCCAGTGGCGGGCGATGTCGAAAACGGAATGCCGCGTAAAATCATTTGCGAAAGTTGCGCATCAGTAGCGGCAAGTTGCTGATCACCCCACGGATTGTCTTCCGGAAAACCAGCCGAATGCGACATCAGATCGCGCACGGTCATGCGCGGTGCATCTGACGTGGCGTATCGCAGTTTCGCCAATTCCGGCACATAACGTTCGGCCGGCGCATCGAGGGAAAGTTTGCCCGCGTCGCGTAATTGCATGATGGCAACCGCGGTAAAACTTTTCGTCATCGAGGCAATGCGAAACACGCTCGACGTGTCGACACGCGATTGTGACGCGACGTCACGCATGCCAGACACACCGACGTGCGCGAGGGTACCGTCGATGATGATTCCATACGCAATACCCGGCACCGTCGAACGTTCGGCAAACGCGACCATGAGGCGATCGATGTCCGGAAACGCGTTGGCAAGTTTTGTTGCGCGAGTCGCGTCGCTGAACTTCGGTGGCGGAGCAAGACTGGAAAGTTTACCGGCGGGTGTCTGTGCCGTCGCGACCGTAGACCCAAGTCCGAGACATGCCATCGCCGCAACAACCCGCCGTATTCGATTCGCCGAGCGTAGGTCGCTGGAATTGATCGCCCTGTGTAGGAGCGCGGAGAAAAGTATGGACTGCATGATTGACGTTGCGGCGGGGGAATTGGTGGGTGCGCTTCTGATCGCAGTGCGTGATTACGTGCGTGACTATTCTAAGGATTCCAGGTGTGGCTCGCCAGAACGATTGAGAATTTTCAGCTGCTGATCGTAGACGAAAACACGACCGTATGACTTCCCCGTGATTTCACGAACGATCCCCAGTTGCTCGAGACGCTTGACTGCTGCCGTCGCCGTCGGAACCGTAACATCCAGTGACTCGGCCAATCGACGGATCGACACCACGACACGAGATTGCAGCACTTCGTACGCGCGAAGTGTTGCGCTACTCCGCGACACTGCGCTGATACGCCCATGGTCTGCGCGGAACAGATCGACGAGATCAGTCGTCGTCGCAATAGCTTGTCGCGCTGTCCAATCAATGCCTTCGAGGTAGTACGCCATCCACCCTTCCCAGTCGCCGTGCGTACGAACGCGCTGCAGTGCCTGGTAGTAGTCGTCCCGATGTTGTTTGAAGTAGAGACTGAGGTAGAGAAACGGCTGCGAGAGTGATCGTTCGGCGCAGAGGATCATTGTGATCAGCAGCCGTCCGAGGCGACCATTGCCATCAAGAAATGGATGAATCGTCTCAAACTGCGCGTGGACAAGTCCGGCCATTACGATTGGTGTCGCGCTACTCTGCCAGATGAACCGCTCAAGGTCGCCGAGAACGCGCAAGAGTTCGTGTGCCGGTGGCGGAACGAAACGCGCGGTGCTTGGACGCGTACCGCCAATCCAGTTCTGCGTTAGCCGAAACTCGCCCGGCGTTTGTCGTCCCCCTCGGCCGCCAGCCATTAAAAGCCTGTGCGTTTCGCAAATCAGCCGTAGGCTGATTGGATGCCCGTCATTGATCTGATCGACTCCATATCGAAGCGCGCTGACATATCGCGAAACCTCCTGGATATCCTCAATGGGCATGCCCGGTGCTTCGGCATTCTCATATTCAAGCAGTTCAGTGAGCGTCGATTGCGTACCTTCGATCTGACTTGAAAGTACTGCCTCTTTGCGGATATACATGTAAAGGAGACGACCTGGATCGAGTCCGCGGGAGATGCCGTCGAGTCGTCCAAGAGAACTGCTTGCGCGTTCGAGCAATCCGCCGAGTTGACCAGATAGGTCAAGTTGTGGCGAGGGAGGCAGTGGGGCTGGGATGAACGCGGCGTAGCCGTCAGGCCCAGACAGTTGCTGAACGAGGTGTCCGGCCCGCTTGGATGTGACAGGGCCGTCATATTCAGGCGCACTCATGGTGCCCCAACGACAGAGGAGGGTGCTAGTTCTTAATTTTATTTGTTCAATATATAGTAATTAAACTCAAACTATAATTGTCCGGAAAACATTTAAGGTGAATCCAAGATGGCAGCCGCCCCTGCTGGGCTCTCGACTCAATGTTGCTCCCCGCCCCCTGATCAACTGTCTATCAGACGCCAAGAGCCACCGATGTCAAATGTCCGAACTGTTCAGGCGGGCTATGCCACCTTCGCGAACAACGATCCTTCCGTGCTGTTCGGCGCCATGGCGCCCGATATCCACTGGCATGAAGCCGAAGGCAACCCGCTAGCCGACGGCACTCCCTACGTCGGCGCACAAGCGGTTGGCGAAGGCGTGTTCGGCCGATTGCTTGCCGCCATTGATAACTTCGCCGCGGCGCCCGATCGCTTCATCGACGGCGGTGACGACGTCCTTGTACTCGGCCACTATGGCGGCACCATGAAGCACAGCGGAGCCGCGCTGGACGCGCCATTCTGCCATGTCTACCACTTCCATGGCGACCGGATCTGTCGTTCCAACAGTACACCGACTCAGCACAGTGGGCGCGGATGATGCCGTAGCAACGATTCGATGCGGACATTGAATCCGAGGGGGTTCGTCGCCGCACTGCCGACGAACCCCCAACAGCTACATGATCATTTTTGCCCGGTGGTACACGGCATGCCTACCTCGAACACTGCGGCACCGCCTCGCTCCATCCGATCACGCCGTAGCCGACGCCCATCGCACAGGTCACACGCGTGCGTGTATCAAGCGCAATGCCAAACCAGCCCCTCGTGTTCGCGTCGACAATTGACACCCGTACACCATCGGGCACTTCAACGCGCAATTTCGCGAGATCGGTCGTGTACGCATTAGCGTCGGAATACGCGCCTTCCTGTCTAATAACCAATCCTCGTAGCAGCTTTGTTAGTGTTGCCTGCACCGCTGCGCGTTCGACGTCCGCAATTGATGTGAAATAATCAATTGAAATTTTGTTGGAGCCGCGGCCAGCGTACGCAACGGTTGACGCATGATTTGTGGTGCGCCGTCCGAGTCAAGCGTAGCACCAACGGCGACCGTGTCGTTCGCGAACTCGAGCCGAAACGCCGTGGGGAATTTGTAGGACGCGCGTTTGCGTCCCGCGCGATCGAAGACGGTCCATTCACTCGATGTAAACATTGATGCCGTCCACAGATCACCATTGCCAACTTGCCGGACAATGAACGGTTGACCTCGCAGTTGCGCGCTGACTTGTGCGACGGATTCGGTCAGTGGCGCGCGCGTTTCGTCGAGCGATGCGTTAAAGATGATCGCGCCGTTCGAAACCCACACAGCAGTTTTCGCAAACGCGGCCGTCTCCGGTCCCGCCGACCAAATACGCACGAACTCGCCATTGGGTGACAACAGTGACCATCGCTTGAGCGCGGCGTCGTACGCTACGATCGAATCACCTCGGAATCCGACAAAATTCGGCGCTGCTTTGTACTCGCCCGGTCCTGCCCCAGCGCGTGCAACTTGTCGCACCTGACCATCACGTGCTTCGCGCACGTTCACGGGTTTGATGTCAGCAAATAGCAGCGCTCCGTTGCTCGAGATGCGAATGCCGCCGAGTCCCGCAATGTTGACGGGCTCACCATTTTGCACGAGTGGAATATTGTTTGCGACCATTGCTGCTGCTGCGCGCCGTGTGGAAGGCACGACCTGCGCATGACTTGCCGAACTCGCAGCGCACAGGAGGAGCGCGGCGGACTGCATCAGGGTGGCCGCGCGGGAACTAAGTATCTGAAAAGGCATTTGCACGATGGGCTGGTGGAGGTCAAAGATGAGCACCACTCTCCAGACAACCCTCAGCCGCGTTTCGTCACACCGACGACACGTTGCTAACTCCGAAACGACCGTTGAAAAACTCCGTACACCACCTACCCTATTTCAGCGCGCGGATCTTGATGTTACGCAGTGAGAGCGCGCCGTCGTGGTCGCCCTGAATTGCGATGTACCCCGATTTCGCGAGCGCAAAATTCGGGAATGGCGCAAACTTGAGCGGCCGCTTGGTCGCATCATTTGGATCGCCGTGCAGCTTGAGATTCCACTCGGGAGACCAGAGTTCATACTGTGCGAGCAGGCGGCCATTGAGCCAATGCTCCACATGCGCGCCCTTCACGACAATGCGTGTTGAATTCCACTCGTTGGCCGGATGTGCAACACCGCGAATCGACGGATAGAAACCATACACGGCACCCACCGCGGTCATAATGTTTTTGCTATCCGGCGTTAACGAGTCTTCGGCTAACTGATATTCAGGTGCGCTCCAGTAGACACGCGATTCTTCTTCGGTCGCGCGATAGAAGATGCCCGAGTTCCCGCGCAGCTCCACCTTCCAGTCGATCGACAACTCGAAGTCGCTGAATTGCTCGCGGGTGACGATGTCTTCGGTGGTCTTGGTTTTGCTGAGGGTGCCATTCACCACGGACCACTCCGGCGGCATGTCCGGCATTTTGTAACCGCGCCACGCGCTCATGCTCGTGCCGTCAAACAGCAATCGCCAACCGGCCGCTTTTTCGGCGGCGGTCAGTGTGTTGAGCGGCGGTGACTGCGCACCCGCCATGGATGCGCAGCAGACCACGAGCGCCAGCACGAGCCGTTGTCTACATGTCGACCAAACACGCATCACGGCACCAAGGCTTTCATGTCACCCCTCGGATTTTTCACATACAAGTCGAACCACGCAAACCACCGCGCCCACAAATCGAGATCGCTTGCGTAGGTCGCCACGCTGTGATCTTCGTACGGATACATGTACAGCGCAGCGGGTTTGCCGAGTCCCTGGAGCGCTTGCATCATGCGAATGGAGCTGATGGGCGCGGTGCCCTGATTCTGATCCTCCGTGGCGTGATACATCAACAACGCGCCTGCAATTTTATCAGCGCGCAAGAACGGTGACATATCCAGATACGTATCCCGCGCCTGAAAGAAGTTGCGTCGTTCGGTTTGAAAGCCAAATGGCGTCAAGCTCCGATTGTACATGCCGTCGCCCGCAATGCCGGCCTTGAAATACGGCGTGAGCGTGAGCGCATTGACCGTGCTGAACGCCCCGTAACTGTGTCCGCCAATCCCCATCTTGTCGCGCGATACGAAACCTGAATCAACGACCGCATCAAGCACCGCATCAAGATTCTCCTTCAAATCCCGCGTGTAGTTGTCATTCATCTTGCCCGTATCGCCGAAAATTGGAATATCGGGTTCGATGAGCGCGTATCCCTGACTCACCCAGATTTTTGTGGACGACGCCGGACGAGACGATGGGACATCAGGAAACTTGTTGATATTGGTGGTAAAACGTGAACGATCGTACTCGCTTTGCGAGGTGAATTCACGCGGATAAAACCAGATGATTCCTGGCAACTTTGTGCCCGGTTTCCA